>NZ_JAEQCT010000074.1:0-42671 GCF_020738205.1 Microcoleus sp. PH2017_24_DOB_U_A | reverse complement strand
GCGCTCCGGAAAGGTACGTAGTTGCGCTTCAGCGCTCCGGAAAGGTACGTAGTTGCGCTTCAGCGCTCCGGAAAGGTACGTAGTTGCGCTTCAGCGCTCTGGGAGCATCACATTTTTGCAAAAACCATCTTGCTTGCAGTGCTGTCCACCAAGAACGAGCTGTATAATACTCGCTCGGAGTGGACAGCACTATAACAACAAAACTGAGATGCTCCCGAAGTAATTGCGCCGCGAATTTCTGTGGCTTCATCCAGATTTTGTCGATGAGTATTAATTGGGGAATCGGCGACGGAAATCGCTAGTATACTGTATGAAATGGTGTTAGCAATCCAATGCTAGAAAAGGTAAAACTTCATAACTTCAAAAGTCATCAAGATACAGAAATTAATTTTGACAATTCAGGCTTACACGCCCTCGTAGGACAAAACAGTTCTGGTAAAACATCCGTTTTGCAAGCATTGCATTATCTCAGTCAGCTTACTAATTCATCATTTGCAAATATTTTTCAGAATGAAAGAGCGCCTCAATTTCTTACAACAATTGGGCAAAATAATATGTCTGTTACTGCAAGTGGTTGTTGGAAAAACCCAGATCGAAATGATTGGGAAGCTTCTTATGAATGGAGACAAAGAGTTAATCATTCTTGGTTTCCGACAGCATCATGGAAGGCCGATAAAAACCAGGAATATAGGAAAGTAATGTCTAAAACTTCCTTAATCACTACGAAAGAGCCAATTCCTGAATCTTTGAGATACTCAGTTCATCTTAAGCTAGTAGCTACTAATCTTGCTAAAGCAGCTTACAGCGATGCAATCATTCCGCGAGTTGAGTTCGATGGTTCAGGCTTAGCACCTACCTTAGACTATCTTCGTGACGAAGCTCCAGATAAGTTTCAATCTTTACAAGAAATGTTGAAACGGATTGTACCAGGTGTACGCGAAGTAGGCGTAAAACGAGCCAAGGTTATGGTAAATCGCCAACGCTTAATCGAAGTCGATGGCAAATCTATCTCCTACGAAGAAAGTCAGGAAATGACAGGGCAAGAAGTTGTCCTAGACATGAATACTGGTAAACGCATTCCAGCCCATGCGATTAGCGAAGGAACAATGCTCGCCCTCGGATTACTGACTGTTTTGATAAATCCAACTCAACCTAATTTAGTGTTACTAGATGATGTCGAACAGGGACTCCACCCAAAAGCACAACGAGAATTAATCGCTGTTTTTAAAGAAATTATTCAACAAAACAACAACCTGCAAATTATTTTTTCCACCCATTCTCCCTACATTGTGGATGAACTTACTCCGTCTCAAGTTCATGTATTAAGTAACAATAACTCCGGTGTGACTCGTTGCAAAAGATTAGATGAACATCCTGATGTAGAATGGGCAAAACAAACTTTAACCACCGGAGAATTCTGGGATGCGGAGGGAGAAGATTGGGTGGTTGCAGGAGAAATTAATGATTGAGTTTGTAGTGATTGTCGAAAGTAGTGCAGACGCACGAACCGCTACTAAATTAGCCGATCGCACTTTAGTGCAAAAAATTGACTGGTTAGACCCTGAGATGCTGCAACATCTATATCAATGGAGTGGTTTAGAAGCTGGCACAGAGAATTCTTGCTGGAAAAATATTAATCAAATTATAGATAATTTCCAACAAAGCTTAGGATTCCGTCCTCCCAGATATTTAGGTCATCGTAAAGATGGAGCATTAAAAGCTGATGGTGCAGCAGTGTCCGAGTTGTGGGACGAAAATCTAAAATCTTAAATGTATTGACGGCGGCCCCAGAAGCCGCTACGCTGTGAAATTAAGGTTGCTTTGCTCGAAGATGAAGCAGCCACGATCGCCCGAAAATCTAGTTGCACTGTCCGAAGCTGTAACCAGCAGCAACGGACAGCTAACCGCCAAACTGAGATGAGCAGTCTGGAGGCTGATCGAGAATCTTAGCATTCTCTGTCGCCGCCCTGCCTTTTGTTAGTATGCGGGGCGGCTGGGTTTTTGGGTTTTCCTCCCAGAAAACAACCAAAAACCAGGAGACCATAATTATGTCACAGGAATTCGTGCCTGACGATAACTCTTCCGTGCAGCCAAATGACGGCTGTGCAGTATCCGAACAGGAAATCGTGCAGATAACGGTTGTCGGTTCCCAGAAAACCGTATTAGAAACCATCCACACCTTGTACAGGCTGGGATTCGCCACCGTCGGCGATTGGAGTAAGTTGCAGCGAGGCCCAAAGCCGGGACAATTTATTAGCGTTTTAATCAAGCGCAAAGCCTAGAAATTGGTCTAGCCTCATCGGTTATATCAGCGGGCGGTTGAAATAGACAACACGGCGATGAAATAGAGGACACGGCATTGCCGTGTCCCTACCCGATATCGTTATTTCCAGCAATTTTATCCTTCACTCAATCCCGCTTGAAAAATCTGTTGTGCCGTCAACTTCAACTCTGGAAAAGTTGGCGACTCAATCCTATCATCTCCCCGAAATTGACTAACTTCATACTCGCCATCAATCAACCGATAAATCGAAATAGTCGGTTGCTTGGGATTCCCAATAAATCGACGGCCGCCCAAACCGAGATAATCCACAATCCAATATTCGGGAATGCCGATTAGTTCGTATTCACCTACCTTTTTTATGTAGTCATCTTGCCAATTCGTGCTAACGACTTCAACAACCAGCGGAATTGATGCTCCTTGAGTTACGGTTGAAAAATTTTTCCACAAAGGTTCTGATGTTAAGTTGGGGCGATTTAATATCAGAATATCCGGCGAATAAGCTGATTCGTTTTCTGGTGGCTTAATTAATGCTTTTCCGGGGATGAAGTATGGACGTTTTTCTTTTCTAAACTCAGCAGTTAATTCGGAGGCTAAAAAACCGATAACTTCTTCATGGTCTCCTAATGGCTGTGACATTTCAACAATCTCTCCATTGTGCAGTTCGTAACGTCCGTTTTCTGGCTTCCATTCCGCAAATTCTTCAAAAGTTAGCGTTTTAGCTGCTATTTGAATCATGGTTATTCTCCTTGGTGATGAATCGGGCGGGCTAGAAGCCCACCCCACAAGATAAACTGACTCTTTGTGGAACAGGCATCTTGCCTGTTCAAGAAAATAAGGCTAAATGCAAGTTCTTACCTATAGCCTTTCTCAAAAAGATGAGGTGTAACTGATAGATCGATAATCATTAAACTCAGAGGGCTGAAGCCCAACAACGTACCTAATTTTTCTGATAAGCGCTATTCATATTATAAATGCCCAAGGCCCAATTCCCAATTACCATTTGATTAATTGTGCATCTTGATTAAAAAAACTCCGACACAATCCCTCAGTCAACAATAGAGTGGCGATTAAAGTTGCTAGCGCCAACACAAACATAATCAAAATTTGATAAGATGCTGCATCCAAAGGACTGACACCGCTCAACATTTGACCCGTCATCATTCCCGGTAATGTTACGATACCTACGACTGTCATTGTGTTTAATGTGGGGATTAATCCAGCTTTGATCGCATCTTTGCGGTACTGTTTTACTGCTTGCTGCGGAGTCGATCCTAAACTTAAATGGGTTTCTATTTCTAATTGGCTGCTGTTAACTGTACTCACAAGTCTTTCACCAGCGATCGCCCCTGAGTTCATCGCATTGCCCAAAATCATCCCCGCTAGGGGAATCAAATACTGCGGTTCGTACCAGGGATCAGGTTGCAAAATTAGCAAGTGTGTATAGGCCAGAGTAAACGCCGTACCGATCGATATCGAACCCACAACTAACGGCAGCAAGTGCTTGATTTTTTTGCTAATCCGGTTGGTGGCCACCATGCTAGCCGTGGCCAGCATGATTGCTAACACTGCTAACACCAGCCACGGATTTTTCCCCTCCGGCGCAAACACCACGGCGAGCACGTAGCCGACTCCGATTAGCTGGATCAAGGTGCGCCCCGCCGCGATCGCCAGAGCCCCTTCCAACCCCAATCCCTGCCACGCCGAAAGCCCGATCGCGATCGCCACCATCCCCAAAGCCCAACCCAAATCAGTAAAATCTAGCAGAATTAACATCCGCGCTCCCTTTCGATAAAGTGATTGTTTGCCCGTCCAACTATAAGATATTTGAATAAAGGTTTCTGAGAAACAGTTTTGCTGTAAGAATTTGCTTTGATAATGGTTGCAATTTGTGGTGTCAAGAGTGAATAACGTTCCCCCCCTCGATTTAACCCAGCAGTACGCCCAGATTGGCGACGAAATCGGCGCTGCGGTACAAAAAGTGCTCGCCTCTGGCGGCTACATCGGCGGCCCCGCCGTCAAGAGTTTTGAGCAAGAGTTTGCCAACTACACAGGCGTTTCCGACTGCGTTGGCTGCAACTCCGGCACCGATGCCCTAATTTTGGCTTTGCGAGCTCTCAAAATCGGCCCCGGCGACGAAGTAATTACCACTCCTTTTACCTTCTTCGCTTCCGCTGAAACAATTAGCGCTGTGGGTGCAACTCCCGTATTTGTCGATATTGACAGCGGGACTTTTAATCTGGATGTCGAACTTTTGGAAGCGGCAATTACCGACAAAACCAAGGCAATTATGCCGGTTCACATTTTCGGACAACCCACAGACATGACTCGGTTGATGGAAATTGCCACCAAGCATAACTTAGCCGTCATCGAAGATTGCGCCCAGTCTGTCGGGGCCGAGTGGGAGTCTAGAAAAGTCGGCAGCATCGGCCATGTGGGCTGCTTCAGCTTTTATCCGACCAAAAATTTAGGCGCTTGCGGTGACGGCGGCGCGGTGACAACAAACGATCGCGCCCTGGCAGCTTCCATGCGTATGCTTAAGGAGCACGGACAGTCTTCTAGGTATTTTTACGAGGAAATAGGCTACAACAGCCGTCTGGATGCCCTGCAAGCGGTGATTCTCAGCATTAAGTTGCGGTATCTCGACAGTTGGAACTCCCAACGGCGCGAGAAAGCAGCCGTTTATAGCGAATTTCTTTCCCGCGTGCCCGGAGTTGCTGTCCCCAAGGAATTGCCAGCAGCCAAGCCTGTTTGGAATCAATATACAATTCGCTTGACAAGTCAAGACACAATCCGGCTGACAAGTCCAGAAGGCGCGCCAAATCCTTCTGGTAATTTCCGCGACTCGATGCGGACTAAGTTGCAGGAATCCGGCATCGGTTCGATGGTTTACTATCCGTTACCTTTGCACCTGCAACCTGTTTACAAATCTTTGGGCTATCAAGCCGGTCAGTTGCCTGTAGCTGAGCAAGTTTGTCGCGAAGTCTTGTCTTTGCCGATGTTCCCGGAACTTTCGAGGGATCAACAGGAGAGGGCAATTTACGGGCTGAAAGATTGTTTGGCAAAGGGCGGATAGGATTTAGTGGCTTTTGTGCGATCGCCCGATCGAAAGAAATACCTGAGAATAGAGGAATTGTAGGGTTGCAGTGTCGTACTGGTGCAGCGGTCAGGAAAACATATTAAGTGTTTTGACTGATCACTTGTACTTTTATCAGAAATTTGGGTTTAAAACCCCGTCATAAGCTTGACGGCTTTCTGCTATAGTATTCGTAGGTTGCTGACCGTGAGAACGTGAGGAAACAGGTTGAACGTCCTACTCCGGGATCTCAAAATCTTTAACCGTCAATGGTAAAAACCAAATCCACACGGTAAGAGCAAATAAAAATCAAATAGCGTGGGACACACGCGAATTTACGCTTGGGGAGTAGTCCGTAAGAGTGCTTGCTGTAAAAGGTGTAGTCGGACTAGACATGAAACTGTAAGACCAAAACTGACATTGTTGGTAGAGGCACGATTCAGCCCAAGAATCCTCGTACCTTGATAGTCGAGGAGTGTCAAGTACTATATTTAATGAAAAGAAACAAATTTAGGCTGGCAATCCGCCTTCAACGGGTGCATTTTCCGCTCGCCTAAAATTTGCGATCGGTCAATGATGAAGAAGGAAGAAGGAAGAAGGAAGAAGGAAGAAGAAAGACGGAAGAAGGAAGACGGAAGAAGGTTTTAACTTTCGACTTCCGATGCCCGATGCCCGATGCCCGATGCCCGATGCCCGATGCTTTTATGCCCGATGCCCGATGCCCGATGCCCGATGCCCAATCTCAATTTAAGCTGCAATTTTCATAAAACAAGAGGAAAATAAACGAGTGCCTCAGTATCAATTCACTCAGGCTAGACGCTACGATCCACAGGCGATCGCCCAATATTACCGCAACCGTCCTTGGAAAGCAATTTGGCGAGCAATAACCGTTATTTGGTCATTTGCAGGCTTCGTACTCGGAATGCTGTGGGACAGTTGGCAGCACGAAGTTGCCGCCCACCAGCCGGAACGCGCCGCCCATCTGCGACTAATACTCACTCGCTTAGGCCCCACTTTCATTAAAGTCGGCCAAGCCCTGTCTACTAGACCAGACTTAATCCGCAAAGACTTTCTCATAGAACTAATCAAACTTCAGGATCAACTGCCGCCCTTTGATTCGGTGCGAGCATTTGAGATTATTGAAGCAGAACTCGATCGCAAAATCAGCGAAACTTACAGCGAAATCTCCCCCGAACCAGTCGCCGCCGCCAGTCTCGGTCAAGTTTATAAAGCCCGTTTAATCACCGGAGAAGAAGTAGCAGTCAAAGTTCAGCGACCGAATTTGCTACCAATCTTGAGCCTTGACCTTTACTTAATGCGCTGGGCTGCTGGATGGTTGGGCCCGTTGTTGCCACTAAATCTCGGTCACGACCTCTGTTTAATAGTCGATGAATTCGGTATTAAATTATTCGAGGAAATTGACTATATCAACGAAGGCCGCAACGCCGAAAAATTTGCGACCAATTTTGCCGACGACCCGACCGTAAAAGTTCCGAGCATTTACTGGCGCTATACTGCAAAATGCGTTCTCACTCTCGAATGGATTGACGGTATCAAACTGACAGATATGGCAAGTGTCAAAGCCGCCGGTTTAGACACTAATAGCTTAATTGAAATCGGAGTTCGCAGCGGTTTGCGGCAGTTACTGGAACACGGTTTTTTTCACGCAGACCCCCATCCAGGAAATCTGTTTGCCTTAGCGGACGGCCGCATGGCTTACATCGATTTTGGGATGATGGATCAGATGGAAGAAACAACTAAAGAAACTTTGGTTGATTCTGTCGTTCACTTGATCAACAAAGATTATTTAGAGTTAGCCCAGGATTTTGTAAAACTTGGGTTTTTGACACCAGATACAGATATTATGCCGATCGTCCCGGCGCTGGAATCTGTCCTCGGCGATATCGTCGGCGAAAAGGTAGGAGACTTTAACTTCAAGACGATTACAGACGAGTTTTCGGAGTTGATGTACGACTATCCTTTCCGAGTCCCCGCCAAATTTGCCTTAATTATTCGGTCTCTCGTCACAGAAGAAGGTTTAGCCCTTAGCCTCAATCCAGATTTCAAGATAGTTGAGGTAGCCTATCCCTATGTAGCCCGACGTTTGTTAAACGGAGAATCTCCGGCATTGCGCCGTCGCCTGATTGAGGTATTATTCAAAGATGGCAAATTCCAGTGGAATAGATTAGAGGAGATGATTGCGATCGCCAGATCCGATCGCAGTTTCGACCTGCTACCCACAGCCCAACTCGGCTTGCAATTTTTGCTGTCAGAGGAAGGGTCGTTTTTGAGACGCCAGGTAATGTTAGCCTTGATTGAGGACGATCGAATTCACACCGAAGAAGTTGGCAGCCTCTGGAACTTAGTCAAAGAAGACCTGCAACCAAGTCGCTTGTTCAACGTTGCTTTAGGCGCTTTGACAGAGTTCTCCACAGCAGGAACAGCCGCGCTGAATCGATTTTAATTAGAAGGAAGAAGCAAGAGGGAAGAAGGAAGAAGGAAGAAGGAAGAAGGAAGAAGGAAGAAAAATAATTCTACTTTTGCCAATTCCCAATTCCCAATTCCCAATTCCCAATTCCCAATTCCCAATTCCCCATCCCCAATTCCCAATTTTCCCATTACCCCAAAAGAATTATTCGTGTATTACTTTCCAGAACCTCCCTATTTTTTAATGACTGCTGGATTAATAGCAGGTATGGCATCAGGCTTAGCCTTTGAAGCAACTCTCAAACAAGCCGTACAACTCTGGTCTAAAAATCGTTCTAGCCGTACTTTGTCCAACCTAAAAGGTCTACAATTGCAGTTGCCTTTTTTGGGAATGGCCGGCGGAATTTGCGTATTTTTAGCTTCAGGAATGGAGATATTCGGCTTCCCCAAATTACTGTCCTACGTTCTAGCCCTGCCCCTGACACTACTAACAGCATGGCTAGTTTGGACTCAACTAGCCAAAGTTTTAATTGAACTACAACGCGGAGGTTCCCAAGCCTTAGACTTGGATTCTTTTTTTGAAGAACCATAGTTAAACATCAACCCTCTTTTACAACGAAGAGGGTTGGTTCGTAGTAAGGACTTTAGTCCTTCTTTATTAAAATCCGCAACTTAAATAGAACATTATTAACCCTTTGAATACCCCAACTTTTGAAATTCCTCTGCAAGCGCAGTAACAAATTGGGAGGCGCGAGTTTTGGTCGTGTTTCCGGCGAATTCAAATAGCGGTAGTGCAGAAATACATCGCGGTAAGGAATCTCAACATCTTCGCCCGCACACAATCGAGTAAATTTTGCAGCCGAAATACTCATGTAATGCAAATAAGTCAGCCGCCGTCCTTTGTCGTATAAAACATAATCTATCACATCAAATTGAGAAGACCAATGATTTCCCGTTATCAGTGCAGGTTGATGATAAGCAAAATTATAAAAAGAGATAGCGCTGCGGGCGACTAAATAGTTAAATAAAGGTTGGTCAGTTCCCCGCAAAGACAAAATTTCTGCTTCTCCTGAAGTCAATTTATCTAAAAGTTCGGCTAAGTTATTGCGATTTAAAATACCTTTTTTTGCAGCAAACCAACCAGCACAAAAAATCTGAGATTCCAGTTTTTCAATCTCAAAAAATGCTGCGAGTTTTTCTGATGATAAATCAAAGACATAATTGAGGTCAGATTTGTATTGAAAATCGTTAGCTACCCAATCAAATTCATCAAGTTTTTGATAAATATAATCCAGAGAACCCATTAACAGAGTGTCGGCATCAAAATAGACAAACTTGTCAAAAGGGCCATCAAAACAGCAAAATTTTCGGTGCATTCCCAAACAGTGAACTGGCGCCCAACCTTTAGCTTGCCAAACTTTTTGAGCTTTTTGGTGAGATGTCCAAACTACAGTCGCGAAGTCTTCCCAAAATTGGATGGAATCGGCATTGTCAAATAGAGTAACATTGCTTCGCGAGGCAATTTCTACTCGAACTTTTTGCAAGTTATCATCGTAGGGAATGATGCAAACAGGAATAGTTTTCGCCCCATTAACTTCGAGACTATTCAATAAAGCGACTAAGTGATCAAAAACCACATCATTGCCTAGAATATAAATACCATCAGTCATAGTTGTTAATAAGTAACTGTTTAGGTGCGGGCAAGATGCCCACACCACAATAAAAATGATTGACTGTGGAACAGGCATCTTGCCTGTTCCTCAAAGCTTGTTTAAAGTTAAAAGCACAATAAAATTTATGAATTGTGGAACAGGCATCTTGCCTGTTCCTCAAAGCTTGTTTAAAGTCAAAACCACAATAAAATTTATGAATTGTGGAACAGGTATCTTGCCTGTTCCTCAAAGCTTGTTTAAAGTCAAAACCACAATAAAATTTATGAATTGTGGAACAGGCATCTTGCCTGTTCCTCAAAGCTTGTTGATAATAATATAACATATCAGTTTATCCTCATCTACTGAAAGGCTGAAGGATTTTTTGCATTAAATTTGGTTTTCTTTCATCCAAATAACGATAATATCGCCAAAGTTTCCAATAAGGAGTACCGGATTTAATTGGTATTCCAGCCCAGTGAATATATTTTAATCTTTTGCCTTTGTCATAAAGCACATAATCTCTTTCCTGAAAATGTGTAGAACCAGCCCAGCTTCCAGGTTCTGCTGCTGAATCTTTAACAAGATTCCAGCGTTTGAAAATTAACTTGAGAATCATATAATTTAGTATAGGCTGGTCTGTGACATTTTGAGTAAAGTCAAAATATTCTCGATGTTCCGAACATTCCCGCAAAATTTCATACATTTGCGATTCTGCAATCGTGCCTTTTCGGGAAGCCCAAAAACCGCTGTTGAATACATCTTGAAGCTGTGAGTCGGTAAAGATATTTTGTTCTTTGACAATGGGTGAAAATATATTTCGCAGTTTTTCGCTGAGGTGGTGATAGTCGCAGCAAAAAAAGTCTACTTCTGAGAGTTTGTTGAGGTTGGCTGCGATGTCTTCAAAGACGATGATGTCGGTATCGATGTACAGAAATTCGTCGAGGGGGCCAAACCAGGCGCAGAGTTTCCGCATTTTGTTGGGAAGGGCTAGAAAGTTGCGATCGAATATTTGGCCAATTTCCCTGGTAAACTGTTCCACAAACCCCAGATTTGGGTACAATTGCACACCATAGAGGCTGCTGAGGGCGGCAGCGACTTGCAGATAATTGTCGTCAAACGGGATTAAAAAAACTGGTACTTGACAATTGTACAGGCGTATGCTGGCTAAAAGGGCGATCGCACTTTCCATCACCTTATCATTAGCAACAATATAAATACCGCGACTCATAAATTTATCCTCAACCTTCTCAAGACTCTTTCTAGCAAACTCGGCGCAGAAATATCAGCATAAGACTTTAGCGGTTCCCTAAAAACCGGCCGCTTCGAGGGTTCGCGGAGATAGCGGTAATGTAGAAACAAATCGCGGTAGGGAAACTCAATATTTTCGCCAGCACAAACTCTCCGAATTAAATCCGGCTGCACCCCAATATAATGAAGGTAAGTCAGGCGATTTCCCTTGTCGTACAAAATGTTATCTCGGGTTTGAAAATGTGGGGAAGTGACACTGCAACCAGTTTTTTCATCATCCGGGAGACTGCAACCAAAATTATAGCTGTTCATCCCCGTTTTCATCACCATATAATTGAGCAACGGCTGTTCTCCCGCACCTGCATAGAGAATTTCCGCCTCCCCAGATAGCAGTTTACCTAACAGCCATTCTCTAGTATCACGGTCAAAAACTCCTTGCTTGCTGGCGTAAAATCCAGAACAAAATATTTCCGAGTCGAGCCGATTTTGCTCAAAAACTTCCAGCAGTTTTGGCGAATCAATGTTGTAGACTTTAGTTGGGTCGCGAAATTGAAAGTCATAAACCACAAAATCATATTTATCTAATTTATCAAAAACCGCATCTAGCGAATTCATTGCTAAAGTATCAGCATCCATGTAAATAAACTTGGCAAACGGGCCGTCGAAAGCGCAAAAGCGGCGGTGCGCGCCGTAAAGCCGGAACTTTTTGCGATTTAAGCGCTCAGGTGCGGCGGCTTGCATAAATTCATCCCATCGCTGAATTGATGCAGTATCTTCATAAATAAACACGTTGGGACGGTTAATGATTTCTGCTTTGATTTGTTCTATATGCTCGTCGAAAGGATAAATACAGACAGGAATATTTGAACCTAAAATTACTTCAATACTGTTGAGTAAAGCAATTAGTTGGTCGTAAACTACATCGTTTGCTAGCGTGCAAATTCCCTTCATATCATGTCCTATCTATTGACCGTAATAACTAAGGTTAGTTCGTAGTGCGGACTTCAGTCCGCTCTCCGGCTGCGGACTTCAGTCCGCACTACGAACCTATTTTTTGTACTATTTCCTAAGATGCAAAATTAGACAGCCAATTGAGCAAGTTCAATTCGTGGAGAATGATTTGCCTAGCTTCAGCAATTTTATCCCTCGCTTCATGCCAACAATCCGGCGTAGCAATCACCTCTTTAATAAATTCTACTCCCTTCTCATCCAAACTGGGAAGCCGCAAAAAACTTCCCGCCGGCAACAACTTATCCGCCGCCGAACCGCCGTAATAAATCGGCAAATTCCAAGCTAATAAAGCATCCCAAAGTTTTTCGCTGACATACCAATCATTTTCTGCATAATTCTCCACAGCCAAATTGTAATAGTAAGGCGCGACAGCGTGCCATTTATTATTAACCGTGCCGTTTCCCTGCGCCCAACTTGGCAAGTTTCGCCCGTAAAGGTCAAAATCTAATTCTGCTTCTTGCAGCAAATTGATAAAATCTAATCTGCGTCGGTGGTTGGCTGTGCGACTAACGCCCGAAGTTATCCAAGAACAGGATTTAGTTTTAGTTGGTGGTGGCATTTCATTCAATTCTCGAAACGAGTTTGAGTGATACCAAATCGCGGGCATATAATTGGGATTGGGCGCAAAATCATCCGGCCCGGAAACGTAACCGCAATAAAGTTTTGCTTGTTCGTAGTTGGCTTTGGTAATTTCAATAACTTCTGCTAAAGGCGGTTCTCTGATTAGATAAATAATCCGTTCTTGGGGGACGTTGCGGAATTTATCTCGAATGTCATTTTCTGGTTTATTATGCCCGTGTCGGCGTATTTTGTCGAGCCATGACTGCTGTTTAGGCTGTCGGGGAAAGTCGAATTGATACATGAGCAAAAAATCTGGTTCCGGGTGATTGGCGAGCATTTGAATGTTGCCCCATTCCCCAAAGTTGTGAGGTGTTTGTTGCCACAGCCAATCGCTTTGATTCATGCCTGGATAGGTGGTGATTGCACTGATAATTATTGGGTTCATTTCTCTCTTAGTCCGCGGAGGCGGACTTTGTTTATGTAGCCGCGGTTTCAACCGCCGGGGCTAGGAATAGGTAATTTAAAATTATACAAAACTAATGAATAATTTGCGATCGCACTTCTTCATCCACATAACTCAAAATCCTCTCGATCCTATTTTCCCACGAAAATTGCTTGACAAAACCCAATGTTTCTGCATAACCTTCGCTTCTCCTCGGATATTTTGCTAAACTATCTCGAATGCTTTGCGCGAACTTGTGCGGGTTATCAGGTTCGCACCAAATGGCAGCTATATTTCCAGATTTGAATTCCATTAAAGATGCAATCTCCGTCGCAACAATAGGAGTTCCCGATGCCATATAATCAAAGAACTTCAAAGGAGATGTGAATGTCGCGGCCTCTGTCTGACAGTGAGGGTGAGTCAAAACATCGGCGGCTTGCAGCAAGCTGGCTAGTTGATTTTGAGGCAGGTAGCCGAGAAAATTGATGTTCTTGACTTGCTTGTCTGTGGCTAACTGCTGGTATGCTGTTACTTGAGATGAGTCACCACCGGCGATCGCAAATTGAACTTCCGGCAACACCCGCGCCACATCCACCAGCATATCCACACCCTTAAACGGGTACAGCCCACCCGCATACACCGCTAAATATTGCCTTCCACCTGCTAATAATCGCTGCCGCCAATTCTCCGCTGCGTCTGTTTGTCTCGCCAGAAACAACTGGTTAAAACCATTGTGCAGCATAATGACTTTTTCCGCTGGCATCCCATTTTGAATCATGCTGTATCGCACAGTATCTGCAACAGTTACAGCAATTTGAAAGAGAGGATTATTAACAACCTCCGGCTCAAATTTCTTATCTTCGTGGTGGTGTTGTTCGTAGATAGCAGGAATCCCGTGTTTAATGGCAGCTTTAACAAAGTTCCAGTCGCGAGTATGAACAATTTTAGTCGATTTCAGCAGGTGAATTGGCAAGTAGTATTTTGAGACTATTGTACTGGAACTTGTCCACTTGCTGTTCAAAAGGTCGATCGGCCACGGCATCGGTAAGTATGCTATTTTTAATTGCTCTTGAATATTGTATATTTGAGCAAGTTTTGCATCGGGTTTTCTCGGTTGAAAAGGATGAAACCAATCAACTGGATTAAAAGCCTTCCATCCTTTACGGATATATACCAAAACTGCTGGATAACCGAGATTTGCTGCGGCATTTGCTGAGTGTGCAACTTGAACTAAGCTGGCTACATTCGGTTGTGGCAAGATATTTCTGGTGAAAAATACATAGTATTTCGACATTGGAATTGGTAATGGGTAATGGTAATTGGCTGGATCGCGGCTGGATCGCGGCTGGATCGCGGCTGGATCGCGGCTGGATCGCGGCTGGATCGCGGCTGGATCGCGGCTGGATCGCGGCTGGATCGCGAGCGAGACGCTCGCACTACTATTCTAATAACAAATAACAAATAACAAATAACTAATAACTAATAACCAATAACTATTTTGTTGCTTGACGTTTAATAGTATTTTCTATAAATTCCAAAGTTTTGAAAATATTAGCAGCCGAGTGATATGATTCTCTGATTAACTCATCTCTTTCTTCGGGAGAATCAACCATTTCATCTACTAGCAACTTCAGGTAAGCTATCATCGGAGTCAGGCGAGTGCGAATTTCGTAAGAACCTCTAATCAAAGCTTCATCGCGGGCGGTTTCTTCCGCAAATTGCATTGAATACAAGCGAGTGTAGTAACCTCCTTTGGCTAGCAATTCTTCGTGAGAACCGATTTCTACGACTTGTCCGCGATCGATCACGGCGATTTTGTCTGCTTTTTGGACTGTGGAGAGGCGGTGGGCGATGACTAAGGTTGTGCGATCGCAACTCAGTTTCTCGATCGCCGATTGCACGTATCTTTCCGAAACCGTATCCAGCGAACTCGTTGCCTCGTCTAAAATTAAGATTTCCGGGTTTTGCAGCAAAGCCCTAGCGATCGAAATCCTCTGACGCTGCCCTCCCGATAATATCACACCGCGATCGCCAATTTGAGTATCCAACCCCTCCGACAACCGTTCAATAAACTCATAAGCATTCGCCCCCTGCGCCGCTTCCACAATTTCAGCCTCCGTCGCATCGGGCCTAGCGTAAGCAATATTTTCGCGCACCGAAGCATTAAACAAAAACGTATCTTGGCTAACAATACCCATCGCCTTTCTGAGACTTTTTAGCTCAAATTCGCGCAAATCTCTACCATCTATCGAGATACTACCTTCAGTAGGATCGTAAAATCTCGGCAGTAAATCTGCCAAAGTTGACTTCCCAGAACCCGAAGTTCCTACCAAAGCCAAAGTAGTGCCGTAAGGTAGAAATAAATCAATTCCTTGAAGAACTAAATTTTTGTGATTCGGATAACTAAAAGATATTTTATTAAAACTAATTCCCGATCGCAAATGAGTGTATGGCACAGAACCGTTCAGCATAAAAGGCTTCTCATCGCAGCTCAAAAAATCATCAACTACTTCTACGCTAGCTGACGTATTAGCAAATTGACTCCGCCCGCTATTCAACTGAGAAATCAAAGGAATTAACCTAAAAAGTACCAATAAATAGGTCAGCAGAACAGTTGAAATAGACTCAATTTCATTAGCAAATATTGTACGACCGATAAATACAATCAAAATTATCACGATCAAATTAACAACTTCGTTAATTGGGGCAATCGCCGCATAATTTACCTGAGCCTGAAAATCCGCGTGTTCTCGCCTTTGAATTAAATGCTTAATCCGCTGATACTCCCTTTCTTCGTTACCCGTTGACTTAACTAGCCGAATCCCAGTCATGGTTTCCAGCACCCTCACCGAATAATCTTTCGACATTTCAGAAAGCACGAGACCAAAATGCTTAGAACGGTTAATAATATATTGATTTGTGCAAGCAACCAATCCCAACAAAAGCGTAGATGTCAACGTCAACTTCCACGATATAGAAAGCAGCAAACCCAGAAACACGAAAACAGTGACTGAGGTAGTAAACATTCCAATTGCCGTACCAACTGCACTCGCAGTCCGGCCAATCTCCCCGCCCAATCTATTAATCAAATCCCCGACTTTAGTTTTAGAATAAAAATCTAAATCTACTTCTAACAACAACCGCAAACCTGCTTCTCGCAAATCAAAAGTCAGAGAGCGCGTCAGAGAAGTGGCGACTAAAGTATTAATATAGCTAGCAAGATTTTTTAATATAATTGCCAGAACAATCGCCCCGGTCATCAACATTAAACGCTGATTTTCCGGCATTCCCTCAAAGGGATACATCAAACTTTTAATGAGAGGTGGAGCGCCGCGCAGCTCGATAGCTTCCCCCAAAAAAATTAAAAGCACTGGTACAATCAGAGTAGTGCTGATACCGCTGAATAAAGCCCCAGCAAAGCCCAGCATCACAGTTAACACAATCCTGCCCGGATATCGTCTCGCAAATTTTAGGAGTAGCTTATTGGCAGACATGAAGCATTCCCAGCTAAACAGTACGGCATCTCAAAATATTCTTTAATTACAGCCAGTTTTTCTTCCTCCATTCAGTCGCTTCAATTTCACCTATAGCTACCTGCAATTATATCTGAAAGTATCGGTGCCATTGCTTGAATACTATATTTTTTCACGCATCTTTCCCGAGCTTTCATTCCTTGGAAATTGGCGGCTGTAAAATTTTGAAATATCCATTTAATTTTTTGGGAAATTTGATCGGGAGAACTAGGTTCGACTAAATAACCAGTTCCGCCTAAAATTGTAGGAATATCTCCCACGCGCGTAGACAAAACAGGCTTAGCCATTGCCATGCCATCTGTCAGCTTGAGCGGAAACTGAGCCACCGCTGTCAGAGTGTCTCGCTGAGGAACAACGACAACGTGAGCAGCCGCTACAACTTCCGGCATCGTTTCCACAGGAAATTTTGGCAGTTTAACAACCCAACGACCCCATTGTTGCATAAGTCTATCATCATAATCATCATAAGGACTTCCGCCGACGATCGCTAATTTTAAATCGGGCTCATTTAACTGTTCGAGGGCCATCAAAACATCCTCAACACCTTTGTGAGGTCGCGGCGCCCCGGGAAACATCAGAACTCTATAGCCCGACAAGCCGTAACGCTCTCTGCTCAATTCAGGATTGTATTTAACAGGGTCAAACATTTCAGTATCCTTACCATTAGGCAAATATACACCACCAAAACGCTGTTTTAAAAACTCTGTATCAACGGTGACAGCATCAGCACGGGAAACTAAACCTTCCATCCACTTGACATATAGCGGATGATCCGGTTCTCGCAATTGACCATTGTGTTTAAAAATATCTCGATAAAGTTGCTTAAAAGAAGGGCGATATTTCCATTCGTCACCGCCGAACCAGCTAAGTTCCCAGTCATCAATGTCTAAAATGAGAGGGCGGCGAGTATCGAGTTTTTTGAGCAGCGATAAACCAAAACTTGTAGGCTTAGGTTTCACTGCATAAATAATATCCCCATCGATTTTTTTCAATAATTTTTGAACATCCATCAAAAACCCTGGATAGTTTTTCCCCGGTATCGCACATACGGGGATGCCTGTCGGAGGAATAGCATACAATTCCTTACCAAACTGAAATCCCACAACTTCTACATCACATTTAAGCTCGATTAGGACTTGAGCTAGTAGAAAAGCACGAATTGCACCTCCTCCAGACAAATCGCTCACCACTAATGAAACTTTCACTTGGTAATTTTTTATTAAAAAAGTTGCTTTATTTTCCTGCTTAAACGATCTTTTGTCAAGGGTAGCAAAGCAAAAAATATTTTTTTCAGTGAAATCCTTGGATCTTTTAAGGCTAAAATATCTTTGATTTCTTGTCTTAATTTGGTAGCTGCTGATGCCGTTCGCAAGTAAAGCTGCGGATGAATTAAGGAAAGCTGAAAAATGTTAGTTCTCGCTGCCTCTTTTTGCAAGACTGGATTTGTTGTTAAATATTCCCGATTCGCAAATATAAGTATATTCTGGGCGTAGTACCATTTAACTCGCTCATTTTGCCATATTTTATGTCTCATGCAGTCAATCGCCACATATCCTTGCTCTTGAAAGAGTTTCGCCCAATAGTCTGGCCACTGTTCGTTAACGTGATTTGTTCCCCCTTGAAATGGTACTGCGGCAGAGAATAAAATCACTGGGCCAAGCTTCACTAAAGACTCTATAAATACTCGGGCACACTCTGGGGGCAAGTGTTCTGCTACTTCTAGAGAAACAACTAAATCAAATTGTTGTTGGACGCGCAAAGGTTGGGTTAAATCTAATGCTAAAAACTTGTTTTCAGGGATTTCTAGCATTTTGATATCTACCCAATCACCGTCTATTCCTAAAAAATCTTCAACGCCGAATTCTTGGAATGCGGACAGCCAAGTCCCCGTACCGCAACCGACATCAATTACTCGTTTGGGCTGCACGAATTCCCAAAGGATAGGGATAATTTCTATGGCTGATTCGTAGGAGGTTGTTTGTAAGTATTGATATAATTCTTTGGTATAATGTTGCACGGCCTAGAGTAGTAAGTTGGTCAAGTTTATTTTAAGCGCCAGGGATTGTTAATTTGATTTGGTAAAAATATTTTAGCGGTGCGATCGACTATTCGAGTAAAAAGCGATCGCGTGACGTTCTTTGCGTACTGCGGGCGGTAGGGGTAGGTGCAGTGCATGACTTTTATCGGTTTGTCGATCGCATAAGCATCTTTCCACTTATCCAAATAGTTGTACACAGGGGACAATGTTCTCATTTGCGGTTTCACAGATTCAATAGCAGCAGCAAAAGCACCCTGGTCTTTCAAAAGTAGCACATTTTGATGCGCCACTACTATCTCGAAATATTTCTTAAATTCCGCGAACAATTCCTGATTTGTACTGCTTTTCGTAAAAGCAATAAATCCGCCATTGTATTGAATGGTATTTTTGTTTAGTGGCAATCCCACAGACTGCAAAGTTGACAGAATATCTTGCTTGACTCTTAATAAATTGCTCGCTTTCGCAATCGCAGGCTGCACATCTTCTGTCACCAACAAATCCACCTCATCAAGATAGCCGAAAACCTCATCTATTGGCGACAGCAAACAAATATCGCAATCCATATAAATAGTTTTCTCAAACAGAGATTCCCCGTACAAAGACAGCTTGGCTTGGCGCGACGCTAAAACAGGATTTTCGTGAGAGGGTGCTCTTTGCAATATGACATTTCCAAACACCTGAAGTAAAGGATATAAAATTCGAGGTACTCTATCTATTAAAATAATAATTGGTTCCTGGTGAAATTTCCTGACGGACGCCAGAAAATGAACGCAATCTTGGAAAGAGTAAAGACCTGTTAAAATAGTGATAAATCCCTTAGTTGCTAGTTTCATTAGTGCGTCCACTCCCAAAAACTCTCGTTCCAGTTATCTCGATAATTAAAAATTCCTTCCCATTCATAAAAATGCACAAAATCTTTCAAGTTAATTACTTTATTGATATTTTTGAGCATATAAAGAGGTTTTTCGCCATAAAAAGAAGCCCACATAGTATAACTACTAGGCGGCCCGACAATATAGTCGCACTCAGCCAAAGCATAGATATCTTCGATTAAATGACCGTTAGCAAAAACGCAGTTAAAATCATCAAATAACTTAGGATTTTGCTGAATATTAGAGCAAATCAAAAACTTGATTTTGTTACCTTCAAATAGTTTGACTATTGAATTCATCACTTCTAAGTATTGCTCAGTTGTGTAAAAGTATCTCCCCTTTTGGTGCTGAGCATAATCCCCTTGACGGATGTGAACTCCAACGATCGTATCTGCGTTATTTTTTACATTCAATATCAAACTATTTACATTGATTTTATATTGTTGTAATGGTGTAAAGTAGGATCTAATCTCATCGGCGTACTTATACAACTTTGGCAAATCTTCTACAAACCAGCCATCTCGAAATAACCAGCCTTTAAAACAAACAATTGAACTATTTTTTATTGCTTGAATATCCCGATAATTTATCCAATTAAACGGCTTTTCTCTGGTAATTTCTTGCGTTTTAAAGATATTTTTATTGCTTAAATTATTGATGAGTTTAAAATATTTATTTCTGATAAATCTGTTACCTGATACGGTAAAATATGGAGGAGGATAACAGCACAATAAATCTTTGTTCGTGTCTACAAAGAATTCTGCATATTCTTCAAAAGCTGGATTGAGGACAGTGCAATTATGCTCGATCGCCCAAGCTATGAAATTGGCAAAAAGCAGCAGTCTGTTGCCTAGTTGTCCCGATTTAGCAGATATTATCAACATAGTCGCTATTTTGGTTAAGGTAAGGTGCGCGGCGCGCACCCTACAGACTAAGGGTGATGACGTTTTTGGTGCCACTGCCAAGCGTGAGTTACAATATCCTTAATGTCGGGATATTCTGGAGACCAACCCAAGGTTTCGATCGCCTTTTTGCTGCTGCCAACCAAACTAGGCGGGTCTCCCGGACGCCGATCGCACTCCACAGCCTTAATCTCTTTTCCCGTCACTTGGCGGGCTGTTTCAATCACCTCTTTTACCGAAAACCCGCCACCGTTGCCCAAATTAAAGAAATCTGATTTGCCGTCATTTAGCAAATATTCTAGCCCTAAAATGTGAGCTGACGCCAAATCGTTAACGTGAATGTAATCGCGAATGCAAGTACCGTCAGGAGTATCGTAATCGGTGCCGAAAATTGCGATCGAATCTCGTTTTCCCAAAGCAGCGAACAACACCAACGGGATCAGGTGAGTTTCGGGCTTGTGATCTTCTCCTAACAACCCGTTCGGATCGGCTCCAGCGGCGTTAAAATAGCGAAAACAAACAGACTTAAAATTGTACGCCGCGTCAAAGTCTGACAAGATCCTTTCTACCATTAACTTAGTAGCACCGTAGGGATTGATCGGATTTTGCGGGTGGTCTTCGGTGAGGGGGATTTTCTGCGGTACGCCGTAAGTCGCGCAAGTAGAAGAAAACACCAATTTCTTAATCCCAGCAGCAATCATCGCTTCCAAAAGTGTAATCGTGCCGATGACGTTGTTCCGGTAATATTTAGCTGGATCGGTAACAGATTCGCCGACGTAAGCGTAAGCAGAAAAGTGCATTACCCCTGCAATGTTGTGGGTGGCGAACAAGTTGTCGAGAAGTGCGCGATCGTTTGTATCACCAACTACTAACCCTACTTGCAAAACCTGCTCTACTATATCTCGGTGGCCGTAAACTAAATTATCTAAAATCACTACACCGTAACCGGCATTTTTCAGCGCTAATACTGCGTGAGAGCCAATATATCCAGCTCCGCCTGTTACCAAAATTGTTGGTTTTTCTGTACTCATATTATTCTGGGTTGTTTTGTAGCTGTAACTGTCGATGAGATTGCAATACGGTTGGGTTAAGCCTGTTTATGCCCCGGAGATCCCCCTCGCATCCCCCTTAAGAAGGGGGACGAAAGAGAATTCTCTTGTCCCCCCCTTTTTTAAGGAGGCTGTGAGAATTCTCTTGTCCCCCGATTTTTAAGAGGGCTTTGAGAATTCTCTTGTCCCCTCATTTTTAAGGTTTGTGAGAATTCTCTTGTCCCCCCCATTTTTAAGGAGGCTGTGAGAATTCTCTTGTCCCCCCCTTTTTTAAGGGGGGTTAGGGGGGATCGGCGTTAACTGCAACTGTGGATTATCTTGTGAATTTACCAGCTCAATCGATGAACTTGAGGCGACCAATTTGGATGTAATCAAATATCCGATTGATTTGATATCGATCCTCCTCTGAAATTTTATCATCAGATAGGATCGTAGAAGTCAAAACTAAATGTTCCCGGCGAGAGATTTTGCCAGACGTGACAATCCGATCGACCATTTGAGAAATTGTTAAGTTGGATTTGTTTTGAGATGTTCGCATTTATTCGATCGCATTTATGTCAGAATATTTAAAGCTGCTGGGAGTTCTCGACCTAAAAATCGTCTGTACCAGACTGCAAAGCAATTTGTGGAACAGCAGAAACAATGTATCAGAGTTTTACTTCCAAAGATAGATGCGCTGATTATAGAATTCTGCATTATGCCTTCGGAACACGCTCACAATATTTTAATTGTATAATATTTTTTCTAGAGAGGCTGTTTTCTATGCAGGTCTATCGGATTCCGGTACTGTCGGACAATTACATTTTCTTGCTGTACGACCCCGATCGCCATACAGTAGCAGTGGTCGATCCAGCGCAAGCAGAACCGGTCTTGCAGCAAGTGCGATCGCTCAAAGCCGAATTAATCGCAATTTTCAACACGCACCACGATCGCGATCACGTAGGCGGCAACCAGCAACTGATCGATCGCTTCCCCCAAATTACAGTTTACGGCGGCGCCGAAGACCGAGGCAGAATTCCCGGACAGCAAGTATTTTTACATCAGGGCGATCGCGTTGAATTTGGCGATCGAACCGCCGAAATTTTCTTCGTGCCCGGCCACACAAAAGCCCACATAGCCTACTATTTCCCGCCCAGCAACCCAGGGGAAACCGGCGAATTGTTCTGTGGAGACACTTTGTTTGCTGGAGGCTGTGGCAGACTCAAAGAAGGCACTCCCGCCCAAATGCTAGCTTCCCTCGAACAATTGCGAAACTTGCCCGACAATACCAGAGTTTGGTGCGCCCACGAATACACGCTGACAAACTTGCAATTTGCCATTAGTGTAGATCCCGACAATCCTGAGTTACAGCAGCGCTTGGCAGCAGTTAAAGAAGCTCGCAGCCGATCGCAACCTACAATACCATCATCGATCGGCATCGAGAAAAGCACAAACCCCTTTTTGCGCTGGGATTTTCCTAGTCTTCAGTCAGTCGCCAACAGTCAAGATTCAGTGCAAACCTTCGCTCGATTGCGCGGGATGAAAGACCGATTTTGACAGTTGACAGTTGACAGTTGACAGTTGACAATTGACAGTTGACAAAAGAAGGAAGGGTCTTGGAGTAATGAATCGTCTGATTTTAATTTTTCTTTAAAAAGGAGAGGCTTTCAACCAATTCTTTCTGGTATAGCCCTTCTCAAAAAAGTGAGCTATGACATATGCCCTATGCCCATGCGTACCTCATCTTTTTGAGAAGGGCTATAAATGTCTGTATTGGGTTAAGTTGGGGGCACGAACCAAAGTAAAAGGCGATCGGTCTAAACATCAGAAGAGCCGTGGCACTGGAGGAAAAATAGACCGCTATATTGGGTAAATGCGATCGCCATTTACCGTTAACACCAAGATAGCCTTGCCAAAATTTGCGATCGGGTTTAGTTAAAGCAATTGGGTTTTTCGTTACCTGCGCGCAAGTGCGATCGGATCGCCCTCGAAAACAAGCAACAGCAGGCGATCGCAATCTACAGAAACGTTGAATAATGATGAGACCGATCGCTCATTTGCCACAGCCAGAAAATTGCCTCTCGCCTTTGCTTACACAACTGGTCAAGGCGTGGAGCTCTGGTATAAAATAAATTGTCGAGATATTGAAATTCCAGCAGAACGATCGACATCTCTCTGAGGTTTGAATTGTCAGCCTGTTTGCATCAAAAGTTTTTGTGATTATTTCCTTATATATAATTGATGAGTACGATTAGCTTTGCCACAAGTAAAACGATCTTTGTTAAAAGATGAAAAATCTAGGCAATACTGAACCCCAAGCGAAAATAGACTCCTCTGTTTCAGAGGATTCTAACAAAGCACTCAACCCGAGTGCAGCTTTGCAAACAGATGTAGGGATGGTTCTGCAATTGGCAGACGGCAGCATTCAGGCGTGCAATTCTCGCGCCGAGAAACTGTTGGGGATGACAGCAGAACAAATGCAGGGAAACACTTCCATCAACTGTCCGTGGCAGACTCTGCGTGAAGATGGCTCGGATTTTCCTGGGGAGACGCACCCGTCTATGGTGGCGCTGCAAACCGGGAAACCCTGCTCAAATGTCATCATGGGCTTCTATCAACCACAGGGAGAATTGATTTGGTTGAAGATCAATTCTCAACCTTTATTTCAGGGAGATCGATCGACTCCCTACGCCGTAGTTACCACCTTTATAGAAATCGGTCAACCTGGGCCAAGATTCGTCGGTGACGCGCCCGCCCAACAACAGTCAGACACCCTCGAAAGTATTTCCGACGGGTTCTTTGCTTTGGATCGAAACTGGCGGTTTACCTACGTTAATTCTCAAGCGGCGCGGTGGATAAATCGACTCTCGAAAGATTTGATCGGCAACACCGTTTGGGAAGAGTTTCCCGAGTCTGCGGGCAGTTTGTTCGATCAGGAATTTCGCCGCTGCGCCACAGAGCAAGTTACAGTTAGTTTTGAATCTTTTTATGGGCCGCTCAATGCTTGGTATGCGGTACGAGCTTATCCGATCGCATCGGGAATTGCCGTTTATTTTCAAGATGTTACCGAGCAGAAAGCCGATCGGGCTGCTTTTATTAAACAAGGGCAAACGGCGCACCAACAACTAGCAGAAATCGAGGCAATTTATGCTAGCGCGCCGATCGGACTTTGCTTTATCGATACCGACTTGCGATTTGTCCGCATCAACTCGCGCCTCGCAGAAATTAACGGAGTTCCCGCCGCCGCCCACATCGGTAAAACATTGCGCGAAATCTTGCCGCAACAAGCTGATGATTTAGAGCCGCTTTACCGAGAAGTTATAGCCACTAAAGTTCCCGTCGAACAGCTCGAAATTCACGGGGAAAACTCAGCGCAGCCGGGAGTAGAACGTAGTTGGCTGTTGAGTCTCTATCCGCTGAAAGCCCAGGACGATCGCGTGTTGGGCGTGAATGTGACAGTGTACGAAATTACCGATCGCAAAGCTCGCAAAAAAGAAATTCAACGGCTCAACCAGGAACTACAGCGCAGAGTTAACGAACTGCAATCAATATTTGATGCTGTACCCGTCGGGATCGCGATCGCCCACGATCCAGAGTGTAATGTAATTCGCACTAACAGGTTTGCTCAGTCGATGCTAACAGTGCGGCCGGATGCCAATGTTTCTGCAAGCGGAGACGAAGCCGCACTCCTTCCCTTCAGACTGCTTAGCAACGGCCAGGAAATCCCGCCAGAAGAGCACCCAATGCAGCGGGCGGCGGCTTCGGGTGCCGAATTGCGAGATGCGGAATTTCAAATGGTGCGATCGGATGGGGCGACGTTTGATTGGTTGATGAATGCGGTGCCGTTATTTGACGCACAGGGCGCAGTCTGCGGCTGTGTCTCGGCGTTTGTGGATATTAGCGATCGCAAACGAGCGGAGGCAGCTTTGCGCGACTCTGAGGAACGCTACCGCACTTTGTTTGAGTCCCTAGACGAAGGCTTTTGCGTCATCCAAATACTGTTTGACGACAACCAAAAGCCGATCGATTACCGCTTTTTGGAAATCAATCCGGCCTTTGAGAAACAAACCGGACTCGTACAAGCTGCGGGCAAAACTGCGCGGCAGCTCGTTCCAGAACTCGAAAATTATTGGTTCGAGATCTACGGCAAAGTTGCGCTGACAGGCGAACCAGCGAGCTTTGAACACGGCTCCGAAGCCATGAACCGCTGGTTTGAGGTTTCAGCGTTCCGCACGAGCGAGCCCCAGAGCCGCAAAGTCGCCATACTTTTCAAAGACATCAGCGATCGCAAACAGGCGGAAAATCGCCTGCGGGAACAGTCAGAGCAACTGCGGCTGTTCGTCAAACATTCGCCTGCGGGGGTGGCGATGTTTGACCGCCAGATGCGGTATATGCTGGTGAGCGATCGCTGGCTGGAAAGTTACGGGCTGGGCGCTCAAAACATTGTAGGTCGATCGCACTACGAGATATTTCCAGAATTGTCCGATCGTTGGAGACAAATCCACCAGCGCTGTCTGGCGGGAGCAGTCGAAATGTGTCCAGAAGATCCGTTTCCCCGCGCTGATGGTTCGATAGACTGGGTGCGCTGGGAAATTCACCCTTGGCGAACCAACAGCGGTGAGATTGGCGGGATCATGATTTTTTCCGAAGTAATCACCGATCGCAAAAACGCTGAACTCGCGCTGCAATTGGCAAACCAGCAAGTCAGCAATATTATCGAAAGTATTACCGATGCCTTTATCGCGATCGATGCACAATGGCGCTATACCTACGTTAATGCCACTGCTGAAAAACTTCTGGTGCGATCGAGAAACGACTTGTTAGGTCGATCGATCTGGGAGATATTCCCCGCCGAAGCAGAATCCAACTCAAGGCTGTATCAAGAATTTCATCGAGTCGTTTCCGAGCAAGTTTCTGTCAAGTTTGAAGAGTTTTCGCCGTCGCTTCAAAGGTATATAGAAGTCAGCGTCTATCCAGCAGCCGATGGACTTACGGCTTATTGGAGCGATATTGGCGATCGCAAACGCACAGAAGAAGAACTGCGGCAAAAAAATGCAATTTTGAACGTAATTAACGAGTCAGCGCCCACGCCAATTTTTGTTAAAGATCGACAAGGATGTATTATTTATGCCAATCCAGCCACCCTGGAGGCGCTGGGAAAACCTGCTGCTGAAGTAATTGGCCGGCGCGATCGCGATTTATACGCAGTAGCAGAACTGGGAGCCACAGTCTCGGAAAACGATCGGCGGATTATGGAATCCGGTCAAACAGAAATCGTCGAAGAATCTCCCGATGGCGTTCGGACTTTTCTGGGAATGAAAGCTCCCTACCGCAACGAAGCCGGAGAAGTAATCGGCTTGATTGGCATCTCCAACGACATCACAAAACGCAAGCGAGCCGAAGTCGCACTGCAAGAAAAAACGAAGTTACTCCAAGTAATTATAGACAGCATTGGTGACGGTTTGATTCTCGCCAACCAACAAGGGGAGTTTGTGCTGTTTAACCGCGCCGCCGTGAGAATATTCGGTCAGCTAACCAATGAAAAATCCTCTCAGGAATGGTCGAGCACCTACGGACTATTTTTGCCAGACCAAAAAACCCTTTTCCCCGAGGAGGAACTACCTCTAACCAGAGCAATCAAAGGTGAATATGTCAATGATGTAGCGATATTTGTCCGCCACCAAGATTGCGAAGATCGCTGGATCAGTATCAGCGGTTATCCGGTAGTTGATACCAGCAGAGAAATCACAGGCGGAGTGATTGTCTGTCGGGATATCACAGAACGCAAACAATCAGAAGCCGCGCTGCAAGAGAGCGAACAGCGATTCCGCTATATGGCTAACAACGCTCCATTTATGGTCTGGGTAACAGACTCTACAGGCTACTGCACTTTCTTGAGCGACAACTGGTATGAATTCACAGGTCAAACTGAGGAAACAGGTTTGGGATTTGGTTGGATAAACGCGGTGCATCCAGAAGACCGAGAATACGCCCTTAACGGATTTTTGAGGGCCAACGAACGCCAGGAACATTACAGCATGGAATTTCGCTTGGGGCGCAAAGATGGCGGATATTCTTGGGCGCTGGATGCGGCGGCTCCCAGATTTACCGACAGCGGACAATTTGAGGGTTATATCGGTTCTGCGATCGACATTACAGAGCGCAAACAAGTGGAAACCGAGCGCGATATGGTTCTGCAATTGGAACAAACGGCGCGCGCGGAAGCCGAACGAGCTAACCGGATTAAAGACGAGTTTTTGGCGGTGCTTTCTCACGAGTTGCGATCGCCCTTAAATCCGATTTTAGGCTGGTCGCAACTGCTGCTCGGCGGCAAACTGAGCGCGGCTAAAACCGCCCAAGCCTTCGAGACGATCGAACGCAACGCCCGACTGCAATCTCAATTAATCGAAGACTTGCTCGACGTGTCTCGGATTCTGCAAGGAAAACTCAGATTGAATGTTGCTCCGGTGAATGTCGGCACCATTATCTTGTCTGCTTTGGAAACCGTGCAACTAGCAGCCGAAGCTAAAAAGATTCAAATTCAAACAATCTTAAATCCAGATATCGGACTCGTTGTCGGCGATACAGGTCGCTTGCAGCAAATTGTGTGGAACTTGTTATCTAACGCGGTGAAATTCACGCCCGAAGGCGGTCGAGTAGAAGTTAAATTAGCGCAAATCGCACACGAAGTTCAAATTCAAGTTTCAGACACGGGTAAAGGGATTATTCCCGATTTCTTGCCCTATGTTTTCGAGCATTTCCGACAAGAAGACGGCGCCACAACTCGCAAATTTGGCGGTTTGGGATTGGGATTGGCGATCGTCCGCCAACTGATTGAACTTCACGGCGGAAGGGTGTTTGCAGAAAGCCCCGGAGAAGGTCAAGGAGCGACGTTTACGGTGAGATTACCGCTATTAAATGATGATTCTAGAACGCAGGATGAGACAGAACGTCATTCATCTGAGAGTGCCAATCTTTCATCTTTGCCGCTCGCTGGATTGAGAATTTTGGTAGTAGATGATGAGCCGGACTCGCGCGATTTTGTCGCCTTCGTGCTAGAGGACGCGGGTGCAGAGGTGATTTCCCTGTCATCTGCTGCTGAGGTGCTGCTGTCGATCGCCCAAACTGCACCGGATCTGATCGTCAGCGACATCGGAATGCCCGAGATGGACGGGTATATGCTGATCCGTCACATCCGCACTCAGCTCGCGCCCGAGTATCGGGGGCTAGTGGCGATCGCCCTAACAGCCTATGCTGGAGAAGCCAACGAGCGTCAAGTTTTGCAAGCCGGATTTCAAAAGCACTTATCTAAGCCGATCGATCCAACCCAGTTAGTTGCTACAGTAGCGCGGGCGATCGGCCCAAAGCTAAAAAACCCATAATAGGTTCGCAGTCAGTTGACAGTTGACAGTTGACAGTTGACAGCTTGTCAGTCAGATCCGTCGAAGGGTTGACGGTTGACAGTTGACAGAAGTCCCACGGAATAAGGATGAGATATCATTTTTGGTGCATTCATCCGTCTACAGCGAAGGTGGTGCAGAAATCGGAGAAGACTCTTCGTCCTTACTACGAACCTGATTAAGAAGGACTCTTAGTCCTGTCAACTGCCAACTGCCAACTGCCAACTGCCAACTGCCAACTGCCAACTGCCAACTCTTCCTTCTCCCTTGCGATCGCCCGTCAAACTTCGCTATTATAGAAAGTTGCAGTTAAAACCCCACAATCAACGATCATGGCCAAGCGCGTCCAATTAGTTTTAAACAAAGATGTCAGCAAACTCGGCAAAGCTGGCGACGTAGTAGAAGTAGCCCCAGGCTACGCCCGCAACTACCTAGTACCCCAAGGAATGGGATTTAAAGCCACTCCCGGCATTCTCAAGCAAGCAGCCCGCCGCAGAGAAGAAGAAAGACTGCGCCAGCTAGAGCTCAAGCAGCAAGCCGAAGTCCGCAAAACCGCCCTGGAAGCAGCCGGGCCTTTCATCATCTCCAAGCAAGTCGGCGAAGGAGACGCGATTTTTGGTACAGTCACCAACCAAGAAGTAGCAGAGCTGATCTTCAACTCTACCAGTCAAGAAGTCGATCGGCGCGGCATCACCCTGCCCGAAATTCGCGGCACTGGTACATACAAAGCTGAAATCAAACTCCACGCAGAAGTTACCGCCGAAGTTGATGTTCAAGTTGTCCCGATGTAATTTGGTATTGGGAATTGGGAATTGGGAATTGGGAATTGGGCATAGGGCATAGGGAATTGGGCATAGGGAATTGGGCATAGGGAATTGGGCATAGGGAATTGGGCATAGGGCATAGGGCATAGGGCATAGGGCATTGTCATTTGTTTTTCCACTAACCACTAACCAATAACCACTAACCACTAACCAATAACCAATAACCACTAACCAATAACCACTAACCAATAACCAATAACCAATAACCAATAACCAATAACCAATAACCAATAACTATTGACTAATGAGCGATTTGATGCCGACAAATATAGAGGCAGAGGAAGCAATTTTGGGCGGGATTTTAATCGACCCCGAAGCTATTTCCCGAATTTCTGAAATCTTGCGACCAGAGTTTTTTGCCATCACCGCTCATCAAGTCATTTATCGATCGGCATTAGGGCTATTTTTGCAAGGTCAACCGACGGATTTAATGACCGTAACGACTTGGCTGACGGATCGCAACCAGTTAGAACAAGTCGGAGGATTAACTAAATTAGCACAATTAGTCGATCGCACAGTTTCAGCAGTCAACATCGACCAATATGCAGCTTTAGTCGAAGACAAATATCAGCGGCGCCGATTGATCGAAGCGGGCAACAACATAGTACAATTAGGTTACGAGACATCAGCGCCACTAGAAACAGTCTTAGACCGTGCCGAACAAGAAGTTTTCGGCATCACTCAAGACCGCCCGCAACAAGATTTAGTATCGATCGGCGAAACCCTAAACCAAACATTTCAAGACTTAGAAAATCGCAATGAAGGCCTCACGCTTCCCGGTATTCCGTGCGGTTTTTATGATTTAGATGCCATGACAGGCGGCTTTCAGCGATCGGATTTAATCATCGTTGCTGCCAGGCCGGCAATGGGCAAATGCCAAGCAAGCTCTACCATAACGCTTCAAAGCGATGGAAGCCTTGCTACCATTGAAGAAATCTATCAAAAACGTCAAGCTGAATTACTAACTTTAGGAAAAGATTGGAAGTTTCATCTAACTAGACCATCTGCTTTTATAGATGATGGAATTAAGCCTGTATTTCGCGTCACAACCAGATTGGGACGCTTTATAGAAACTACAATTACACACCCATTTTTAACAATTAAGGGTTGGCGGCAGTTGGGGGAAATACAAGCAGGCGATAAAATTGCTGTACCCCGCAGGATGGATGTTTTTGGTAAAGAAACCATTCGTGACTGTGAAGTTAAGTTATTGGCTTATCTAATTGGCGATGGGTGTTTGACACGCAGCGCGCCGCACTTCACCAATGGAAATACTGCTATACTAGAAGACTTTGCTAAGGCTGCTACTAGCTTCGGAGGTCTTAGGCTGCGATACAACGATCAAGGGAGACGCGCACCAGAATATTACGTCATGGGCGATCGAGACAGTTACAAAGACAAAATATCTTTCTTTGGTCTGAATTTGCAAAAAGTCCTTAAAGAACAACATTTGTATGTTAAAGAATTTGCTAAAATATTGAAGGTTTCACCCGATTTAGCCTCGGATTGGGTGCTAGGATTGGCATTCCCAAAGCAAAAATTATTTAGTCGCATCTGTGAAACTTTAGATGTCGCTCCCAAAAAACTAGCCGGCCCGGGAATGGAGGCTATTAATACCTTGCATCAAAACCCGCTGAGATACTGGTTAGAAGAATTAGGTCTGATGGGAAAAAATGCTCACCAGAAAACAGTACCAGACATAGTTTTTAGATTGGAGCGATCGCAAATTGCCCTTTTCCTCAACCGCCTCTTTTCCACTGACGGCTGGGCTACCCTACTTACCAGCGGTCAATCTCAACTAGGCTACTGTTCTGTCAGCGAAGGACTAGCTAGACACGTACAGCATCTACTGCTGAGATTTGGCATCATTGCCGCCCTCAAAAAACGTTTAGTTAAATATAAAAATACTCGTAATCCAGCTTGGTTTATAGATATTACTGATGCTATATCTATCAAAATATTTATATCAGAGATTGGCATTTTTGGCAAAGAAGAAGCATTGTTTAAAGTTAAAGAAGCACTAGAAAACAAAAAATCTCACAATAACCGTGATTTAATTCCTGTCGAGGTTTGGGAATACATAGCATTAGCCAAAGGCAACGAATCTTGGGCATCCTTAGCAAAACGCGCAGGCATCAAAGGTTATTCCAATATTCACGTTGGTCAACGTGCGCTGTCCAGGCAAAGACTTTTGGTTTTAGCAACTGCTTTAAATAATTCGTGGCTGAAACAACTTGCAGATAGCGAGGTTTACTGGGATGAAATAGTTTCGATCGAACCGATGGGAAACAAGCAAGTCTATGACTTAACTATCCCGGAGACACACAATTTTGTTGCTAATGATATCTGCGTTCACAATACGGCCTTTTGTACCAACATCGCGCACCACATCGCCGCCGGAGGGCAAAAATTACCGGTTGCCGTTTTTAGCTTGGAAATGTCGAAAGAACAGCTAGTGCAGCGTATTCTGTCCAGTGAAGCCAAAATAGAAAGTAATAGGTTGCGATCGGGCAGAATCAGTCAAAACGAATGGGAGCCAATCAGTACAGCCATTGGTAACTTATCAGAACTACCGCTGTTTATTGATGATACTCCTAATATTACCGTGATGGAGATTCGCTCCAAAGTCCGCCGCCTCCAAGCAGAACAAGGCGGATCTCTCGGATTAATCTTGCTAGATTACCTGCAATTAATGGAAGGTAGCAGCGACAACCGCGTGCAAGAATTATCTCGAATTACCAGAAGTCTCAAAGGTTTAGCCCGCGAGATCAACGTGCCGATTATTGCTTTGTCTCAGTTGAGTCGAAGTGTGGAAGCGAGGACAAATAAGCGGCCGATGATGTCGGATTTACGGGAAAGTGGATGTCTGAGTGGTGATAGTTTAGTTACTATGGCTGATAGTGGATTAGAAGTCCCGATTCGCGATTTAGTCGGTAAATCTGGCTTTGCTGTTTGGGGATTAAATTTAGATACCATGAAACAGGAAAGAGCAATGGTGACTAATGCTTTTTCTACTGGAATCAAGCCAGTATGGGAGATGACAACTTGCTTGGGGAAATCGATTACAGCAACAGGCAATCATAAGTTCTTTACATCAGATGGTTGGAAGCGTTTAGATGAATTAAAAATAGGTGATCGAATTGCTACACCTCGCTCAATTCCTTGTACTGAAGTGCAGACGATGGGTAATGCTGAATTAGCTTTACTAGGACATTTAATTGGTGATGGTTGTACTTTACCTCGACATACCATTCAGTACACGACGCGAGAATTAGATTTAGCTGAATTAGTGGCACACTTGGGTAGAGAAGTATTTGGTGATGAAATTAATTCCCGTATCAAACGCGAACGTGATTGGTATCAAGTTTATCTCCCTGCTAGTTATCATCTCGCTCCCAATATTAAAAATCCGATTACTAAATGGCTAGAACAATTAGAAGTCTTTGGTTTACGTTCCCATGAAAAATTTATTCCCAGTTTAGTATTTACCCAACCCCAAGAATCGATCGCTCTTTTCCTTCGACACCTATGGGCAACCGATGGTTGTATCCGCACGAGTAAAGACAATTCCCACTATCCCAGTATTTATTATGCGTCTAGTAGCAAAAAACTAGCGCGGGGAGTTCAATCGTTATTATTAAGATTGAATATTAATGCCTCCTTAAAATCAGTTTGCCAAGGTAATAAAGGACGAACTCAATATCAAATATGGGTAAGTGGGAAGCAAGATATAGAGAAATTTGTAGATCGGATTGGTGCGGTTGGCAATTATAAACAAGAAAGTTTAGCCCTAGTCAAAATATATCTAGAAAATTCTGGACGGGCTAATACAAACCGAGATTTAATTCCTAACCAAGTTTGGCGAACCCAAGTTAATATTGCCCGAGAAAATTTAGGTTTAACAACTAAACAAATTAAATCAGTTTTGGGCGTGCGCTATTGTGGCGACAGTTCCTATCAATGTGATGTCAGCCGAGAACGAGCTACGCAGTTAGGGACTCTTCTAGGCTCTGAGGAAATTAGGAAAATTGCTGTTAGCGATGTCTATTGGGATAAGATAAAAAAAATAGATTTCATCGGCGAAGATATGGTTTACGATCTAACAGTAGATAAAGTTCAAAACTTTTCTACACAAGGATTGTACGCTCATAATAGCATCGAGCAGGACGCTGATTTAGTAATTATGTTGTACCGCGATGAATATTACAATCCCGATTCGCCCGATCGCGGAATTGCCGAAGTCATCATCACCAAACACAGAAACGGCCCCACAGGCATCATCAAACTATTATTTGACGCCCAATTTACCTCGTTCCGCAATTTAGCATCTCCGAAGCGCTCTTAAATCAACTCAAACGAACGCGGTAAAATAGGTTTGTAGTCAGGACTTCAGTCCTAATTGACTAATAGTCTAATCAGAGGACTGAAGTCTTCACTACGAACTTATAACAGAAACCCGGTTTCTTAAAAAAACCGGGTTTCTAAATATCGCCAAAGTTTTAAGTTTAATTAGGTTGAGCTACCTAGCCAGCGATTTTCAATAATTCCACATCAAAAATCAGCGTAGCATTAGGAGGAATCACCCCGCCCGCACCGCGAGCACCATAACCTAATTCAGGCGGAATAATCAACTTGCGGCGTTCTCCAACTTTCATTGTACCGACACCTTCATCCCAACCCTTAATTACTTGACCGACGCCAATTTTGAACTGAAAAGGAGAATTGCGATCGCGCGAACTATCAAATTTCGTGCCATCCTCCAAAGTGCCAGTGTAGTGCACTACAACCGTCTGACCGATTTTTGGAGTCGCCCCATTACCTTCTTTCAATTCAACATATTTCAGACCTGAACCTGTGGTAACAGTTTTCTCAGTATTTTCAGTTTTCTCTGTATTTCCAGTCATGTTATTGCCAGCAATAGTAGCTGGTTCTTTTGGTAAATTAGCATCAGCTACTAGCAAGCTATCTTCAGTGAAAGACTTCGCTGAGAGTATCTCAAGCGCAGCATCGGTTAAAGGACTATTCACTTCGGAGGCAACTGCTGTAGGTACATAGCCGCTCATTTGAGCGACTATCAAAAACACAAAGCAAACCAGCATTACGCCCAAGCTGACCAGAATTCCTTGCAAAATTAATCCTCCTGACACTTTTAACCGCGATATCTCAGATATCTAAGACATCTAGTACAACAAGAACTACAAAATTTTATCTGAACTTTTCCGCCCAAAAATAGCGGCTGCCAGTTAATTTTAAAGGCAAAAGAAAGTATGAAGTCAGAATCTTTGTAATTCTACCTTCTGCTTTCATTCATAAGTGCCTGATTGAGCCTTCTGCGTTCGGGTGACAATTTTATCACAAGATCGCAGCGAGAGCGCGCGATCGCACTTAGCGCCAGTTACGGTTTTCTAGATCCCGCATCTGACGTTCGAGACGATCGAGCCTGCCGCGCAACTCATCCATTTCCGACTGTCGGGGAACGCCCATATCTTGCAGCATATTCCGGAGTTGGCGCTGCAACTGCGTATCCCAATTGCCCTGCTCGGACTTGAGATGTTCAGTCACGTCATCGACAAAGGTTTTGGCTTGCTCGGGATTGATTTTGCCATCTTTGACCCATTGCTCGCTGGCTTCCTGCAATTTCTCCGCCACCAAGGATGTAGTACCAATGCCCAGCATTACCAGTTGTTTGAGTAAGTTGCTATTGTTATCCATAGATTTTTCCTACTGTTTGCCCCAAAATACCCGATCGGCTCAGGTCGCCTGCGGTCGCTGCGAAACCCTTTGTACAATTTTAGTTACATCAGCACTGACCTACCTTTCTATTTTGGAGCATCCAGCAGCCTGCTGGCGAGTTTAACCCGCCAATCGGCGTTCGGAAAACCCGCTAATAAGCCTCCCGACAAAATTACCCCATCACCCTGCTATCCAATGCCTGAGTGTCCCCGCTGTCACCAACCTGTAGACTCCCGAGCGATCGCCTGCACCCACTGCAAAACCCCTCTCAAAGCTTTCGGTCATCCGGGTATCCCGCTTTATCGATCGGCATCCGCAGAATTTCTGTGCGCTACCTGTACTTACCACGAAGACGACACCTGCAACTACCCGCAGCGTCCCTTCGCCAAAGAATGCACGCTTTATCACGATCGAGCTGAGCCGCTGGTACCACAGACGAGCCGTTATATCAGTGGTGGCTGGCCCCAATCAATCAAAAATTGGTGTCAGCGAAATGTCGTTTGGCTGGCTTTATTTGGTTTAATTATTATTAGCATTGCCCTGTCGATTTAATCTAATTATATCAAGCGTAGAATAGAGATATCTGCGTATGTCGGGCTTGCTATGCGGTTCATTCTCTAAATTATCCATGAGTTACGTATTCGGCATCGACGGCGGCGGAACTAAAACTATCTGCATCTTAATAGACGAAAACAGAGTTGTTTTGGGACGGGGGGAAGCAGGGCCCTCAAATTATCAAACGCAGGGAATCGAGACAGCAAAACAATCAATTGAAGTGGCAATCGAACGAGCAGTTCTGTCCGCTAAAATAGAGCCAAATAGCAATCTCAACATAGAAGCAATTTGTCTGGGACTAGCCGGCGTCGCGCGTCCAAAAGATATTGAAATAGTGCAATTTGTAGTGCAGAACTTGCAGTTGACGAATACTTTACCAGTAACCCGATCGCTCTTGCCCAGAAATATCGTAATTTGCAGCGACTGCGCGATCGCACTTGTGGGCGGTGTCGGCAATCCAGTCGGTATCGCCGTTATTGCTGGAACTGGTTCGATCGTTTTCGGGCAAAACCGTCAAGGGAAAACTAAACGAGTCGGCGGTTGGGGATATATTTTAGGTGATGAAGGTAGCGGATATGACATCGCGATTGCGGGTTTGCAAGCTGCTTTGAAGTTCTATGACGGACGCTCGGAGTTTACCGTGCTGGCCCAAAAATTTCAACAGCATTTAGGTCTAAATAACCTGGAAGAATTGGTAGAAGTCGTTTACCGGCGCGGTTGGGGAGTGACAGAAATTGCAGCTTTAGCGCCGATTGTCGATCGAGCAGCAGCAGAGGGCGATCGCGTCGCTGACGGCATTATTAGTCGTGCTGTGGCAGAATTAACATTTTCCACCAAAACAGCTATTTCAGCGCTGTTTAGCCCCACAGAAGAATTTGAAATTGTGACGATTGGAGGTGTGTGGGGTTCAGAAGCTAATTTCCGGGGTAGGTTTGAAAGTGCGATAAGTGCGATCGCCCCGAATGCTAAGGTAATTTTGCCCCGATCCGAACCAGCTTTCGGTGCAGCGTTGTTAGCATTAAACGCTCTCAAGAATTAAGCTCGTCCGGCGCTTCCTGCTAGGATTTCAGCTTAACTGCTAAAAGGACGATGAATCCCAATCTCTCCTTTATCTTCCTTATCTTCCCGATCGCCCCAGCCTTGCCAATTTTCGAGATTTTGCCAAAATTAAAAATTCTTGATTATCTACCTTATCTTCCCAACTTGCAGAATCTCTACCTGCCATCATTAAAACATCAAATGAATCCGAAACGCGAAACAGATTTAGCAGTAGTACATTCCTAAGTAAAACAAAACAAAACCAAGGAGACAAATTATATGATTACTTCTCACAAATGGCGCTCAGCAACAGCAGCAATCCTCGCAGTAGGCATTACAGTTGCAACCAGCGCGCCTCTGGTGGTAGCTACTCCCGCAGAAGCTCAACAACGAATTTCACAATATGATAGCATCCGAATTCCGTCTGGCAGTGTAATTCCAGTTAGCTACGAAAAAGAAAAAATTGTTGTTACCCGCGATGAAACTGCACCTTTAACTTTAACCGTATCGCGAGACATCCGCACAGATCAAGGAAGAGTATTAATCCCCGCAGGCAGCCAAATTGTCGGGGAATTGCGACCGGTTAGAAGGGGCAATCAAAGGGGTACTCAATTTGTTGCCAGAGAGTTAATTGTCAGCCGCCGCCAACGCTATCGGATTGATGGCTATTCCGGAGTTATTACCAGAACCGAAAGAGTTCAAAAAGGTGCCGGCACAGGTTCAGTAGCGCAAGGTGCAGCATTAGGCGCAGCAGCAGCAGCAGCCCTAGCAGGCATTACCGGGGACAAGGCAATTGCCACTGAAGAAGTATTGGGAGGCGCTGGCATCGGCGCATTAGCGGGAGTATTGTTGGGGCGGCGCAGTGTTGACGTGATCGTGATTCGCCCGGAAGAAGATTTATCAGTCAGATTGCGATCGGACATCGTGCTGCGGTAATATTAAAATCTTCCGATTAAGTATTTGCAGCAAAACATTGTCGATCGCAAACTTGTGGTCTCCCGATAATTGGCTAGGCATACTATTAAGGTTGTGCTTGGCCATGTTTGTTGGCGGAATTATTGGATGGGAGGTTGACAAAGGCTAGACAAATAAGGTAATAGAAACACTTGACAAACCTAGACGACAAAGCGTACTATTGAGAAAGTTATTTAATTGATGCTTGTGCTGTTATCAATCAAGACAAAGTTAAAATTAACAAGTGCCGAAAAACAATTGATGAGTAAACACGCTGGAATAGCTCGTTTTACTTACAATTGGGGTTTGGCGACTTGGCAAAACTTGTACCAAGATGGATTAAAGCCCAACAAATATATTCTCAAAAAGTTTTTCAATAATTACGTCAAGCCAGAGCTGGAATGGATTAAAGAAAAAGGGATTTGTCAAAAGATCACTCAATATGCTTTCGACCAATTAGGTAATGCGTTCGATCGTTTCTTTAAAGGACTGGGTGCTTATCCCCATTTTAAAAAGAAGTTTCAACACGATGCTTTCACTCTTGATGCTGGTGGCAAGCCGATGAGAGTTGGCGGGGTAAGGATTAAATTGCCTACAATTGGCTGGATTCGGACGTTTGAAGGATTGCCAAATGTTACTACTTCTAAAATAACAATTTCTAGGATTGCTGATGACTGGTATTTATCTTTTGCTTACGAGCAGAGTCAGCAAGTAATAGCCAAACAATATGAAGTTGTTGGTGTAGATTTAGGCGTGAAAACTTTAGCTACACTTTCGACAGGAGTTGTGTTTGAAAATCCCAAGTATTACTACCAAGAGGCTGCGAAACTGAAGCGACTGCAAAAACAACTATCTAGAAAAAAGAAAGGCAGCAATCGCCGATTTAAAGCGAGAATGAAAGTGGCTCGTCAACACAGTCTAATTGCCAATCTCCGCAATAATACTCTTCATCACGTTACTACTTATTTAAGCAAAAACCACGCGAAAGTAGTAATTGAAGACCTAAACATAGCAGGAATGATGGCTAATCATAGGTTGGCTAAAGCAATTGCTGACTGTGGATTTCATGAATTCAGACGACAACTAAAATATAAGTGTCGAAAATTTGGTTCCGAACTAATGATAATTAGTCGGTGGTACCCAAGTTCTAAAACTTGCTCTAGTTGTGGGAATATTCAAGATATGCCGCTTAAAAAACGCACGTATGATTGTTGTTCGTGTGGCATATCTATCGATCGCGATCTGAATGCCAGTCTGAACATATCAAGGTTGGCTTAACCTTGAAAGCTCGTTGAGGGATAGCCGCTCCGATGCCCCCGATGAAACGAGAAGTAATGACTAGACTTGTCTAGGATTTATATAGCAGTAATTAAAGTATTGGAGCGTCGAAGTCGTCCCAAATAGTCGAGGGCCCAACTCGCGTGGCTCTGTACTTTTTTGCAGCCGTTAAAACAGACAGATAGACTCTGGTTTGAGGGGACAAGTCTTATTTGCGATTAGATCATCATCTAGCCATAGATTAGTTAGTTTGGTCAAAGATTTCAGGGGTGTAATGTCTGATATTTTATTGTCATTATAATTAGGTATGTAGTTGGGCTTTAGCCCTCTTTATATATATATAAAGGAGGCTCAAGCCCAACTACGTACCTTTATTTATGAATATGAAAATTGCGTCTAATATGCCACCCGACCTTTGAGCGATGCTTTCGGTAGTTTCAGATTTATTTTTCCTACAATAAAACTGCACTGCTTCGATCGGGGGATTAGGGCGAATCTGCCTTAAGTGAACGGTATTGCGTTATAATAAAAATTAGGGGGAAAATCCACTTATAATATTAGTTAATTTTTAGGCATAATAATCACTGTCTATCCAGCCCAAAGACTGAATAAACAGGATTAATTTTTTCCATAAATAGTGGGCAAACTTATCAATTCCAAAGACTCTTGCCGCACGCGACCCGCCATCGCAGCTAACTGCAAGCTCATAAAAGCATTCAAATCTTCCAAATCACACTTGGACGAGGAAAAAATATGCTGCATTTCATTTTCCGCTTCCAAACTCAGATATCCAGCGTCAATAGCTTGTTTTACAACTTCACGAATCAGCACGATCGAAATGTTCCTTACTAAAATTCAAGGTGTCCAAAGCAAAATAATTACCAACAAGCAGTTTCCGAGGCGGTCTCCCCAAATATTTCAAATTGTTTGAGTTCGCGAGACTCTTGTTTTACCAAGCCGGACATGGCTGCTAGTTGCAAATTCATAAAAGCATTTAAGTCTTCCAGGTCATACTTTGTGGTGGTTAACATCCGCCGCAGTTGATTTTCGGCTTCCAGACTTAAATAACCTAGGCTCAGAGCTTGTTGGGCGAGATCGCGAATCAGTACCATAACACTTGGGAGTTTTATTTGTTGAATAGCCTCAGTATCAACGGTTTTCACTGACTCCGCAGTGACGGCTATTGCTCAATTTGTGTGACATTTTTAATGGCCGGCCGTGACAGCCGGACTCGCAAAGTGTGACTAAGTGTTTGCACGGGTGTGACATGGATCACGCGGGGGAGAGGGGAGAGGGGGAGATGGGAGAGGGGGAGAGGGGGAGAGGGGGGAGCATTTTTCTTATTCCCTTTGACTAATGACTGATGACTCATGACTCATGACTCATGACTCATGACTGATGACTCATGACTCATGACTACTACCTTCTACCTTCAGAAGGCTCTCACCGTCTATAATCAGCAAGTTAAATATTTACGGCAAGACTATGGAAGCACCACTTAAAGATTTGTTACAACAAATAGCCAGATTATCGGAAACTTATGCTAATTTAGCCGATCGACTCTCCCAAGCAGCCAAACAACTGCAAGACTCGGGCTTTCCTCCCTCGGACAGCTTACTTCAAGAAATTAGCGCCTACAGCCGAAACTTTGCAGAAGTCCAAAAAAAAGCACTCGAACTCAATAAATCCGCCCTCGCCCCAGGGGAAATTGCTTCCCTCAAAGACATTCAAAACTTAGTCGAGACAGCCACAGCTTCCGCTGGTAAAGCAGGAATTCGCGATGCAGCTTTGAAAGTGCTCGATCGAGTATTGGCGATCGCCCACCGCGAACAAAGCGACTTCGCGCCCTTACAATCAGTTCATGGCAGAGCTCGGGAACTTCACCGCGCCATTTCCGAATCCGCCCCAACTCAACTGCATTCCGACGCAGAATCCTTAGTGGGCGGCAAACACCCAGTTGCAGCAGTGCTCGCCCTGGTGGAGCAGCAAGACAAACTAGATGACGAACAGTGGGTGATCCTCGAAGAAACAGTCAGCGCCGCTTTTGGGAAACAAATAGCCGTCGCCATTTCCAGAGGCAAATTAACCGTTTCGCAGATGGTAAAAGCAGCACCTGCGAAAGTCGAGCCCGTATTTCAAGCAGCAACCGAACCAAAAATCAGCACCGAACCTCTACCGGAAGTTATTATCATCCCCTCGGGAAATGCGGCGCCGAAACAAGTTACAGTTGCACCACAAATCCAAATTTTGGAATCCCCCGCCGCGACGGCGCCCATGCACGAGGTGATTATCGTTCCTAGCGTGGAAGTACCTAAATCCCTCCAAGCAACCGGTTTCGGCAACATTGTGTTTGGGGCACCTCGCGAGATTCAACAAGTGCCAGTAGAGGGCGGTTTGGGATTGAAAGTGTTGGCGCACATTCAAGGAATTGGCGATCGCACTTTTAGCGCTCAAGAATACGCCGGCACTAAAGGTAAAGGCCTCCGCGTTGAAGGATTTCAAATTAATATTGAGCCACAAATTCCTGGCTTAACAGTCGAGTATATGGCTCATGTCGAAGGTGTTGGCGATACCCCTTGGATTGGCGAAGGGGAATTAGCCGGTTTTCGCGGTCAAGCGAAACGAATTGAAGGATTTGCCGTGCGGTTGAGCGGGCCGCAAGCTGATAAGTATGACGTATTCTATACTGCTCACATTCAGAATATCGGCGACACCGAGGTGTCCTCCAACGGCGAATATTGCGGCACTCGCGGCAAAGGTTTGAGAATAGAAGGGATCAAGGTTTGGATTGCGCCGTCTGCGAGTTCTCAAGTTGTGGGGCCTGTGGGTTTGAAAGTGTTGGCGCACATTCAAGGAATTGGCGATCGCACTTTTAGCGATAAAGAATACGCCGGTACTAAAGCTCAAGGCCGCCGAGTCGAAGGTTTTCAAATTAAAATAGAGCCTCCGGTTCCCGGTTTAAATTTGCAGTACATGGCTCACGTTGAAGGAGTTGGCGATACTGCTTGGATTGAGGAAGGGGAATTAGCCGGTTTCCGGGGTAAAGCCAAGCGCATTGAAGGATTTGCAGCACGGCTGACTGGGGTGAAAGCTGATAATTACGATGTATTTTACACCGCTCACATTCAAAATGTGGGTGATACTCCTGTTGGTTCTAACGGTCAATATTGCGGCACTCGCGGCAAAGGTTTGAGGGTTGAGGGGATGACGGTTTGGGTTGAGGCTAAGGGGTAAAAATGATAAATGAATGGAAAATTTAAATTAAAATTTTCCATTCATTAAGTACCCGAATCAGTAGGGTGCGTCAGTTCGCATTATTTTTGCCAAAAACTAACAATTTTGAAGCTGACGCACCAGCCAATAAATGGTATAGCCTTTCTCAAAAAGATGAGGTATAACTGACAGCTTATATAACCGCTTAAACCAAGAGGGCTCTCTTCCCAACAACGTCCGCGAATCTTTGTGAGAACCGCTATACGTCAGAACGATACTTTATACTTTATGTGCTTATTCAGAATCCCAAAATTGACAGCAATATGTCTCTTTGACCATTTCAGCTTGAATTTTTTGGTTGATTTCGGAGCGATTGAGTTCCCAGTTGCGGATGGTATGCACAATATCGATACCGGCCCAAATCAACATTCCGAGGACGATCGCACCAATTAAATATTCCATAGCTTTTTAAAAGGTTGAGGTTTTCTGGATCTGATCTAGCGCGGTAATTAGGGCTTGCTGAATAATTGATTGCCAACCAAGAGCAGGAGCGATCAATATATTCAAGCTTGGTTAAAGATAAGTTTTTTCTGTATCGAGTCGCC
>NZ_JAEQCT010000073.1:0-29141 GCF_020738205.1 Microcoleus sp. PH2017_24_DOB_U_A | reverse complement strand
TATTATTACTCACATTTTTCCGGATAATTTACCAATTGGAACATCTGATAAACTTTCTAGTTTACGAAATAATGCTTCTAATGTTGAGCCGTCTGCTATGCAGATATTTTCAAAGTTTTTTAAGGCAAATTGTACGCTATCTGGTAATGGTCTCGACTTTCTCATCAACCATTTTTGTCGAAAATGAGGTACTAATTCTTTAAATACTTTTTCAAACAAAATAGCTCTCAAAGTTAAAAATCTGAGTGATAATGCTTGTTGGCTAATTTCTTGTGGCTGACATCATAAAAAGCCTTCTCTCTTTAATAATCTGGTTAATTTTGTTACTCCTGCTACGTCTCGCCATAATAAACTTAATACAGAGGCCATCATTAACGGTAGTGTTAGAATTCTATCTCTTAAATTTAGTTGGCGATAAAAAGTTTTTTGGGCCGCCATTGCTGGAATTAATAAATCTTCCAGGTGATTCGCGATCGCTTCGTTTTCTACTTGAGGACGATTTTTTTTCTTTGCACGATCTCGGTTGATTCGTTTTTTGCTACTCATAAACTGGTTCAATTATGGCTCAACTGCTTACCCGGTCAAGGTTTCATCCTATTTTACCTCTTGCAAGTCTACCCCCTTGACAATTTGCACTTTTTCTTAACTTGTCACAAATGGTCAACCGTCAACCGTCAACCGTCAACCGTCAACAGACTACTTTTGCGGGCGCTGATATTTACTCAATAAATCAGCAAAGCGTTTGTAATCCAAAGGCTTCCTCAAATACTCCGCCGCTCCCAATTCTAAACCATGATTTTGATCGTCCAAAAAAGTCAACATAATCACCGGAATATTAGCTAACTCCGGATCGGCTTTCAAGGCCGAGAGAACCGCCCAGCCGTCCATACTCGGCATCATCACGTCTAGAGTAATCGCATCAGGTAGCGACTCCTTAGCTAACTCAAGCCCTGCCTCACCGCTAGCTGACGAGAGTACCCGAAATCCTTGTTTCGACAAGCAGCGGGCGATCAAATCTCGCGAGTCAGGATCGTCGTCAATTACTAGCACAGTCGCAGCATCAGGAAGTTCCAGCGCTTGCGATCGCACTTCTTGCTGCGCCGTTTCTTCCGGTGTTCGATCGCCCTCGGCTTCTTTCTCGATTTTAATCGCCATCGGCAAGCGAATCGTAAAAGTAGAACCGCAATCAAACTGGCTCTCAACTGTAATATCCCCGCCCATCATCTGGCAAAACTTTCGGCTAATAGTAAGCCCCAAACCCGTGCCACCGTACCTGCGGGTAGTCGAATCGTCCGCTTGTGAAAAAGCTCCAAACAGCCTCGAAATCTGATCGTCAGTCATGCCGATGCCCGTATCGGTGACTTGAAACACGATCGAATATTTGTGAAATTCAGAGGCAATATCCGAGAGATCCTCGGAATTCTCCACCGGCAAAACTTCCGATTCTTCCTTCCAAACATTAATTGTAATTTTGCCTCGATCGGTAAACTTAGCAGCATTGCTGGCCAAATTCAACAGCGCTTGCCGCAGCTTCGCCGAATCAGCGTAGATCGTACCAATATCGCGATCGCAATTGACACTCAAAGTATTGCCATTTTTCCCCACCAGCGGTTGAACAGTAGTCATAACCTGATCGACTAAATTCAAGACATCAAAAGTCTCCAGGAAAAGAGTCATCTTTCCTGCTTCTATTTTAGAAATATCCAGGATGTCACTAATAATGTTCAGCAACTGCTTGCCTGCCATATTAATGCTTGCCAAATCCATCACAAACTCTTCTTCGCCGAGTTCAAGAGCCTCTTCTTGCAGCAGCTCGCTGTAGCCAATAATCGCATTTAAGGGCGTCCGCAATTCGTGAGTCATATTTGCCAAAAACGTGCTTTTCGCGCGGTTAGCAGCTTCCGCAGCGTTCTTAGCAATTTCCAATTCACCCGATCGCTCTTCTAGCTGTCGTTGCCGCACCTCCAAACCTTTGAGCAAACTGCTAATTTGCTGAGCCATTGTATTGAGAGTAGAAGATAGAACTCCGATCGCATCATTAGACACCACAGGCGATCGAGCCGTCAAATCACCGCTCGCAATCAGTTGGGCAGTTTCCCGGAGCAAACCCAAATTCCGAATAATCGCCGACACCGACACACAAGCAACTATACCTGCGATCGAACTCAAAACCAAAGCCCCCACCAGCCAACTCTGAGTGCGACTCGCCACAGCCATAGTTTGCTCGGCCAGCACCGCCATTGTTGCCTCCGCAGCCCCCGCTGGAGCTGATGCTGCCTGCATCGCCAGCAAAGAGTTCTTCATCTCCAAAGAACCCATCCACCCGACTCCCACCGCCATCCAAGCGATCAGTACCATGATCACAAACAGCCCGAGCAAAGAAGCCCTAGTACCCACAGAAATCTGCTTCGGACTTAGTGCGGCCGCCCAAGGGTAGCTTTTGAGAAAAGGATCCGGCTGTACAGGTGCCCCGGAATTCCAAATCTCCTCAATTTGACCGTCCGATCGCACCTGACCAATCCGCACTGTTTTCCAGGTATGCTGAGTTTTGGCATCTATTTTTACCATGCCAGAAGGCGCTGCAAACTCAATATTTTTAGCAGCCGCCCTGACTTTAATTACATCTATCGAACCAGCTTTTTCTACTGCTTTCTTCCACAGATAAACCCCCAAATAAGCCGCTTCGATTGGGTCATCCGTGACACGATTTTCCCCGTATCTCGCTTTATAATCCTTAACAAATTTCTGATTTTCCGCTGTATCAACAGTTTGAAAATAGTTCCAAACCACCCAATGTCCGGCAATATTGGACGGCCCTATCGCCCGTATTTCCTCTTCTGCCACGCTAACCGACATCACCGGCAAATCCTCCGGTTTCAAACCAGCTTCCCGCAGACGAAGGAAAAAAGCCACATTGCTGTCGCCGTTAAGACTGTTGAGAATCGCATCCGGTTTCACTGCTAAAATATGTGCGATCGCCTCGTCCACCTCCCTCGAACCCAGTGGCAGATACACTTCCCCCGCCAACTCTCCTCCGAGTGCAGCCAGTTGAGCTTTCACAATCAAATTTGCCGTCCGGGGAAAAATATAATCAGAACCCAACAGGAAAATTTTCCGCTTCCCCTGAGCCAGCAAGTAATTCACCCCAGGTACAATCTGTTGGTTCGGGGCCGCACCAGTGTAGAAAATATTCGGACACTGTTCTAGCCCTTCATACTGTACCGGATAAAACAGCAACCCATTGCCGTGCTCTAAAGCCGGCAGTACCGCCTTGCGACTGGCCGAAGTCCAACAACCAAATACCACCGCCACCTGCGATTCTTGGAGCAATTGCTTAGCTTTTTGAGCAAAAGTCTGCAAATCGCTGGCTCCATCTGCTATCACCGCTTCCAAGGGGCGTCCGAGTACCCCTCCCGCCGCATTAATTTCCTCAACAGCCAACAGCGTCGCATCTTTTACAGAAATTTCGCTGATGGACATAGTTCCCGTCAGCGAATGCAACACGCCTATTTTGATCGGCTCACAAGTTTGGCCGGCTGCTTCGAGGGGGTTACTGCTGCTTGCTCCCATAGGGTTTTAGATACTTTTTACTAATAACAGAAATTTTAGTTCAATCCTGCGGGAAGTTAGTCCGGAGGCTAACTCTGGTTTAGCAGATTATTTCACCCGATCGCCACACAACTTGACAATTGCTGCATCTTGTTGATTTTAACGGTCAAACCTTCCTGCATTGACTTAATTCTGCACTAACCTGTCACCGATTTTTCTCTCAATCTGTGACGGAGGTCTAAGCAGCCTCATCAAACAAACGGTAGAACCCACTTGTGCAATGCAGCAGAAAAATTATCTCCCTCTTGCCTTTTACACTCTCCCACGCTCTCATCCATCTCCTCTCCCCAACTCATTCACCGCCTAGCTGCGTGCGAGTCACCAACTAATAGCACCTACTCAGACACTATTCCCATTCCCATATCTTGCTTCCGGGAGATGTAACTCTCGGTAGATTGCTCTTAGTATAATACTCAAACCTCAAAACTCACCCACTCTTCCCCAGCCCCTATCACCCTTCAGGCAGAGGGAACTCTCCGTGCTTTACCTTAGGATCGAGGTAAGGTCAACTTTGAATTAGCCTTGTTGAAAATATTTTTGGCATAAATTAGGGTTGTCAGCAGTTGCCAAAATACCTAGATTTACCTAGAAATAAAAGTTAATTCAAGGGTGGTCAGTAGATTTAAGATAGATGTTAATATATAAAAATCAAGTCAGGCGAACCCGACAACTATCGAACTCAATGACCAGCATCACTTACTGCAAAGCACTTTCTACACCGATAGATGAGTTGAACGCGATCGGTAAAACTCAGCTAGAAATGTTTTTGAGCGCTTACACACCAATATTTCACAAAGCAGTATGTGAAACTGTCAACTTTATGATGTTAGGAGAAGGATTTAACAAGTCATACTGGAACACGCACCTACAAAAAACTTACGGTATTAGCAAACGTCATGCCAATGGTGTAATCTCATCGGCTAAGGGTGCTGTTGATAGCGCCAAGGAGTGCCGGATTTCACACATAAAAACCTTAGAAAATCAAGCTAAATCTTGTGAAGCTTGGCTAACAAAAGCTGAGAGAAAACTCAAATTAGCTCGGAAGTTTTACGCTAAAAAGAACTGGCAAAATAGTAAAAGCGGTTGTGCATTTCCGTTATCTAGTGACCTAAAGTATAGACAAACTAACTGGCAAAACCTACGCTTTCAGATACACAATAAAAAACGTAAGCTGACCAGGTATCGGCAAATATTAGCCGTCCTAAAATCAATCCCTGTGCGGGTTCGTGTCCCCAAGAATCAAGCCTTTATCGTGGGTTCCAAAGATGAATCTTATGGTAATCAAGTGTGTCAGTGGGATGGGGATAATTTAATAGTTAGAGTGCCAGCTTGTTTAGAATCTAAGTTTGGTAAAAATGTAGATTCGTATATTGGCGATTTCCCTCGCAATATTAACCGATTACCAGCTACGGGCGCTAAAACTTGGCACTTCTATTATAAATCTGGTAAATGGTGTGTTGCTGTTAGTTTCACGCCCTCCAATGTTGAGCAGGTATCGCGTTCTGTAGATTATGGTTGTATTGGTATCGACATGAATCCCGGCTCGATTGGTTGGGCGTATATTGATACCGAAGGTAACTTGAAAGCACAGGGTAAAATTCGACTACAAACTGGTTTACGCAAGGGTCAACAGCAAGCTCAAATTGTTAAAGCTTGCCGAGAATTATCGGCATTAGCTATCAAGTTTCAATGTCCAATAGTCTGCGAGGAATTAGACTTTACCAGCAAGAAAGAGCAACTTAGAGAACGTGGCAAGAAATATGCTCGGATGCTATCAGGTTGGGCTTATTCTGAGTTGTTTAAGTTGTTAAACTCAATTCTTTCTAACAGAGGTATTGAGCTTTTAACGGTCAATCCTGCTTATTCTAGTATTATTGGTTTAGTCAAATATCTGAGGATGTATGGTTTGGCTAGTGATGAAGCAGCGGCGTTAGTTATCGGCCGTAGGGGAATGAGATTGTCGGAAAAAATACCAGGCTCCTTAACCGCCTTTGTTGAGGTGAACTCAACAAAGCACGTTTGGAGCCTGTGGAATCAACTGAATAAAAAAATCAAGCAATCTGGAATAATAACTAATAGACATAGTTACTATTCTAACTCTAACTGGGATTTCCTGGGCAACCTTGACATTGAGGAAGCGTAAGCGATAGGAAAGAATGCTTAAGAACCTTAAACCGCTGAGTCTTGCTAGGTTTACCTAGATTTTTAAAAGCGGTGAAAACTAATGAATATTGAAGAAAACCAGATCCACACTGTAAGTGGCAGCGAAGTTACATTACCAAAATCAAGGGAAAAATTGCTGGGCGAGGAAACAGAAAAAGCCCTCGGCCAGCAGAAACAAGAAAAAGCTCAAACTATGCGCGCTGTGGAACAGTTGAAAGAAGAACTTCAGCACAAAATAGATAAAGAATGTCATCACAAGGTAGATTAAAACTAATAACGTTTTTTTAGGGTGTGGGTAAGATGAAGTCTTGCCCACACTCTTTTTTTGAAGTCAGTTGTTAGTTGTTAGTTGTTAGTTGTTATTTGTTAGTTGTTAGTTGTTAGTTGTTAGTTGTTAGTTGTTATTTGTTATTTGTTATTTGTTATTTGTCATTAGCGCGAGCGTCCTCGCTCGCGAACGTTTGTGAGTTGTCATTAGGAACGAAAAGTTAATAACTTACACAAGTTTGTGGGATGGGCGTCCCGCCCGTCCAGAAAGAATGGGCTCTCCCGCCCATCCCACAAGAACAATAAAAATTGTAAGTTATTTAATTCTCATTCCTTAGCGCGAGCGTCCCCGCTCGCGAACGTTAATTTCCCAAATCAGGATTTAAGTGTTTTGGTTTATGCTTGTGACAAAAAACTGATTTTGACTGCCAAGTACGACCAGCAATCAAATCAGATTGAATACAAGTCTTGACTTGGTTAAAAAGCGGAATTTATAGCAGCGCGACGCTTTAATATTCCGCAGTTGTTTGAAGTCGAAGGAATCTCAATTTGAGACGGAACTGTTGTGTAGTTGGGAAAATAATTACCATGAGTAGCAGCGATAATTACAAGCGACAAATCATGAGCGATTTGGCTCAGGGCGATCGCGAAATGATGCCTGAGACAACTGGTGAAGAGTACGAAAATTTTGACGATTTTGCTCAGAGAACTTCCCCGGATCAGCGCAAACAATTATTCGGGCGTTCTTTTAATCACGAGTCTCTTCCGCCGGCACAGTTGGAACCGGAATTGCAAAAGGCGATCGCCCAAATCAAGCCGAACGAACTGGACGACGTGGCTCGGGAGTTCTTCAAGCAGTTGGACAAGAGAGGATTGAACGATCGCCAGTTGGAAAAGCAATTAGGACTTTCTACCCACCACGCGAGTCGCATGACTGCTGATGATGTTACCAAGCTTGCCTCGTTCACCTATCACAATCACCCGGATATTTTCCGAGAAGTGCTGGCAGAACAGCCTAGTTTGATGAAGTTTTTGGGAAATCCAGTGGTTGCGGGTATTTTGGGGATAGTTGCTGCTAAATGGCTCAACAGCCGGAAATGATTGAGGAAGGACTGAAGTCCTCACTACAAACCTTTAGAGATTGTTTGTAGCGAGGACTTCAGTCCTCTCTCATTTGATGAGGACTGAAGTCCTCACTACAAACTATTCGCTCGAATATCATACTAAATTTCGAGAGTTTAAATCTTAATTATGCCGCTGGTTGCTGTTAGGGTGAGTAGCGAGCATCTCATTTTTGCAAGAAGCGTTTTTTATTGTAGTGCTGTCCCCGCTCGCGTGTTTGTATAAACACGCGAGCGGGGACAGCACTATAAATGCAAAACTGAGATGCTCCCGGTTAGTAAAACCCACTGCCAATTGCCCACTCCGAATTTGCGATCGCCAATTGCTAATTATTGCTTAGATATAAAAATAGCTGCACAGCACTAAACTGCGGTACACCTGACACTCCGCAAAATTAAATGTAGGATTAAGTCTTGCCGTAAACCAGGAAAAAAGATGAACATATCCACTATTTGGCGAAAATTCCGCAGCCAGCAAGCCTTCTGCTTGGCTGCACTGCTTGCGGGTTGCCTTGTATTTATCGGTTGTTCCCCCGCCCAGTCAGCGGCTGGCAATTCAGTCGATCCCAAGTTTAAAGAGCAAGTCTTGCAGGTGATCCGCGAAAACCCCCAAGCAATTTTAGATTCGGTACAAGCGTATCAGCAACAGCAGCAGCAGTCTCTCAAAGCAGCGCAGGAGTCATTTTTCCAGGAGATGAAAACAAATCCCAAATCGGCGATCGGGGATTCTCCTAGCACGGGTTCGGCTTCGCAGCAGATTGTACTTTTAGAATTCTCTGACTTTCAATGTCCGTTTTGCGCGCGCGCTCACGATACCGTTAAGCAGTTTATGGCAAAACACCAGGACAAAGTTACTTTAGCTTACAAGCATTTTCCCTTGAGTTCAATTCACCCTCAAGCGCTACCAGCAGCTAAAGCAGCTTGGGCTGCACAACAGCAGGGAAAATTCTGGGAATATTACAGCGCTTTGTTTGAAGGGCAAAAACAGTTAGGCGAGGAATTTTACGGATCGATCGCCCAAAAGCTCAATCTCAAGTTAGATAAATTCAACAGCGATCGCAACAGCCCCGCCGCCGAAGCCGCGATTCAGAAAGACGTGCAACTGGCTCAAAAACTGGGAATCGAAGGCACTCCATTCTTTATTCTGAACGGCAAAACATTCTCCGGTGCGCTGGAGCTTTCTGAGATGGAAAAGATTCTCGCCAGTGTCTCCAAATAACAAGGTAAAAGATACGATAAACTTAGTTTTTCTGTCTTTTTCACTTTTTCGTTGCAATTTCAATTTGGAGTCGTTAAAGATGCATTCCCAGACTAAAGTCTGGGAACAATCAAAATTTAACTGATTAGCGGAATTCCCCATCCGTCTACACGGTGGGGATGGATAGCGCGGCTGTTGGAACTCCCCGATCCAACAGCCAATTAGCTTTGCCTTCCACCTAGAATATTTATTTACTGATTTAAGTTTTTCGTAGTAAGATAGAGACATGAAACACGCAGTCAAGGTACGAATTTATCCTAACGATGAGCAGCAAGTAGCGCTATCAAAAGCATTCGGCTGTGCCCGTTGGTTTTGGAATAATTCGTTAGCCATGACCAATCAACTTTATAAAGAAACTGGTAAAGGGGTATCCCAGGAAGGGAGAAACGACCGTCTACCTGCTCTCAAAAAAGAGTTTGGATGGTTGGCTGAACCTTATAGCCAAGTGTTGCAATCGGTGTCGCTAAACTTGTCTAGAGCGTTTATCAATTTCTTTGAGCGACGGGATAAGGAATGAAAATTTAATAACACAAGCAAGGTATAATAAACAAATGAGTGATTGCAAAGGATGTAACATTTCATTTTGTGGTCAAAACTCATCCTTAGGAATGAAAATTTAATAACACAAGCAAGGTATAATAAACAAATGAGTGATTACAAAGGATGTAACATTTCATTCTGGTGGTCAAAACTGATCCTTATTCGATGTTCACCTTCTTTGTTTCCCTAATAATTGGTTAGTTAATTTCCTTCATTTTGTTCAGGTAAATTTATGTATTACTCCTCTGAAATTACTGCTCAGATGCGGAAACTTTATCAATCTCTATCTGAAAAAGATCGACGAAGATATGCAGCAATAGAAGCCGAAAAACTTGGTTATGGTGGAATTAGTTACATATCCCGAATTTTGGCAGCAGACAGAAATACAATAGCCAAAGGCATTAAGGAATTAAAAAGTGAATCAGAGACTACTTTTGAGGGACACAGAATTCGTCAAAAAGGAGGAGGAAGAAAAACTAGCGAGTCTCTGATACCTGGCTTGAATGAAAGTTTTTTAGAAGTGTTAAAACATTATACAGCAGGCAGCCCAATGGATGAGAAAATTAAATGGACTAATCTCACTCAAGAAGAAATAGTTGAAGGTCTGAAAGTTCATGGCATAACAGTCAGTGTAACGGTTGTCAAAAAATTATTAAAAAAGCACGGATATGTGAAACGTTAAGCTCAAAAAAAAAAAAAAACAGGAATAACAAAGAATCGTAACGAACAATTTGAAAATCTTGCCAGAATCACTGAAGAGTATGAGTTACAGGGAAATCCTATCATTAGCATGGATACCAAAAAAAAGGAATTTATTGAAAATTTATATCGCTCAGGAACTCTGTATACTACCGAAACAGTTACCACACTTGACCATGACTTTTTCAGTTTGGCTGAGGGCAAAATAGTACCTCATGGAATTTATGATGTGCAACATAACCGAGGATATTTAACCCTAGGTATTAGTAAAGATACGAGTGAATTTGCTTGTGAATCGATTAAATCATGGTGGATAAATTACGGAATCTATCTCTACCCTCAAGCAAGTTCAATCTTGATTAAATGCGATGGAGGTGGCAGTAATAATTCTAATCACTATATCTTTAAATCGGATTTGCAAAAATTAGTCAACGTAGCTCCATATAGAAATCAGAATAGCACATTATCCTCCCTATACATTGGAGTATAATCCAATAGAGCATCGCTTATTTCCTCATGTAACGAGAGCTTGTCAAGGAGTGATTTTTACTTCTGTTGAGTTTGTCAAAGAGCTCATGAAAAAAACCCACACAAAACCGGACTTTCTGTGGTGGTAAATGTGCTTGATAAAATTTATAAAACTGGTAGAAAAGTAGCAGATGGATTTAAGAATACAATGAAAATTATTTTTGATGAATATTTGCCAAAATGGAATTACCGTGCTGTTCCGACAAATGAGTAGATAATGAAGTTATTAATTTTTCAGTCCTAAGGATAGGGATTTTGTTGATTTAGTAATTAGCCTTGGCAAACCGCCTCAAATTCTTTGGCTAACCTGTGGCAACATTACGAATAAAGATTTGCATCGTATTTTTACTCGTGCTTTTCCTGACGCAATTGAGCTATTTAATAATGGCGAAAATATTGTGGAAATTGGTAGGATAAAATATAGCCTTTCTCAAAAAGATGAGGTATGACAGACAGCTTACATAACCTCCCAGACAAAGAGGGCTCGCATCCCAACAACGTCCGCGAATCTTTCTGAGAACCGCTATAAATTACTTTCGAGTTTTCCAATTATCAATCTCCTTGGTCACAAACTTCTCTAAAAATGTGTTTTTAGTCATTAGTTAATAGAGTTAATAGTGAAAAACTAATAACTAATGACCAATGAATAATTAATCTAAAAATCCCATTAAGGTCGAGCTGTCGTCAATGTCGTTGGAAGCAATTGGCCGGTTGCCTCCCATGGTGGAGTAAACTTCATCAATGTGCAGATTGCTGATCGCAATAGGGCGCGCACCGGACATACTGAACATTTCGCTGACTTGCATGGCGCTGGAGCCGATCGGGCGTCTGCCGAGTGTAGCCACCACTTCAAAGTCGCTGGCTTCGATCGGGCGATTGCCTACAGTGCCGTAGGTTTCGCTGATGTGCAGGGTGCTAGCGCCGATCGGGCGATTCCCCGAGATCGAGACTGTCTCGCTGATGGTAAAATCGTTTGGGCCGACGGGGCGGTTGTCATGTAGGAGTTGCGGCTGATAAAGTTGAATGCCCGCTGATTTGGCTTCGCTGGCGGGTGGTAGGGCCTTGGTAGTGCCTTTGCCGCCGCGGGGGCTCGCTTTGACTTTGTCTTTGGGTGTGAGAGCCATAATTTTTTTTCCTTGCTGATTACTGGGTTCGGACAACTGCTTTTCTGGGCTTTCTGCTTTCTATTTGAACCGATAATTAAAATAATATTATAAAGTTTAACTATTTTCTTAACGAAATTGCAGAATCTCTGAATTTTTGTTAAAATTTATCGGTAATAGCGACATTTTCCTATGGTAACTGCGGCAGCATCTTTTCAATTGCAAGCGCCCTTCGATCCCACGGGCGACCAACCGCTAGCGATCGCCCAACTCGTCAAAGGCATCCAAGCGGGCGATCGATTTCAAACCTTACTCGGTGCCACAGGTACGGGCAAAACCTTCACCATTGCCTCGGCGATCGAAAAAATCGGTAGACCCACCTTAGTCTTAGCACACAACAAAACCCTGGCCGCTCAACTGTGCAACGAACTCCGCAATTTTTTCCCCAACAATGCAGTCGAATACTTTGTCAGTTATTACGACTACTACCAACCTGAAGCATACATCGCCGTCAGCGATACTTTTATTGAAAAAACCGCAGCAATTAACGATGAGATCGATATGCTGCGACACTCCGCCACGCGATCGCTCTTTGAACGCCGCGACGTAATTGTCGTAGCATCAATTAGCTGCATTTACGGTTTGGGAATGCCCGCAGAATACCTGAAAGCTGCTATCCCTTTGCAAGTAGGAATGGAAGTCAACCAGCGGCAAATATTGCGAGATTTAGTCAACGTCCAATACAGCCGCAACGACCTAGATTTAGGTAGAGGCAAATTTCGAGTCAAAGGCGATGTTGTAGAAATCGGCCCCGCCTACGAAGATCGAATTATTCGCGTCGAATTCTTCGGCGACGAAATCGATGCCATTCGCTACGTTGACCCCGTAACTGGTAAAATCATCCAAAGTACAACGGCTTTAAATATTTATCCTGCGCGCCACTTTGTGACTGCTGATGATAAATTAGAGGCAGCTTGCCAAGGAATAGAACTCGAATTAGAAGACAGGCTGCTAGCATTTGAAAAAGAAGGGAAACTATTAGAAGCGCAGCGGATAGAACAGCGCACTCGCTACGATTTGGAAATGCTGCGGGAAGTTGGATACTGTAACGGAGTAGAGAATTATTCGCGGCATTTAGCAGGCCGAAATGCCGGAGAACCGCCCGAATGTTTGATTGATTATTTTCCGAAAGATTGGATGTTGGTAGTAGATGAATCCCACGTCACAGTGCCGCAAATTCGGGGAATGTACAACGGCGACCAAGCGCGGAAAAAAGTATTGATCGAACATGGTTTTCGCTTGCCAAGTGCTGCTGACAACCGCCCTTTGAAAGCAGAGGAGTTCTGGGCAAAAGAGAATCAGTGCATCTTTGTTTCTGCGACTCCGGGGAATTGGGAAATGGAAATCTCGGAAGGGAGAGTTGCCGAGCAAGTAATTCGCCCTACGGGAGTCGTCGATCCGACAATTTTCGTGCGCCCGACGGAAGGACAAATTGACGATTTGTTGGGGGAAATTAAGCAGAGAGTCACTCGGGACGAGCGAGTTTTGGTGACGACTTTGACGAAGCGGATGGCGGAGGATTTAACTGAATATTTGCAGGAAAGGGCGATTAGAGTCCGGTATTTGCACTCGGAAATTCAGTCGATTCAACGCATCGAAATTATTCAAGATTTGCAGGATGGCAAGTTTGATGTGTTGATTGGCGTCAACTTGTTGCGGGAAGGTTTGGATTTGCCGGAAGTGTCGCTGGTGGTGATTTTGGATGCGGATAAAGAGGGGTTTTTGCGATCGGAACGTTCTTTGATTCAAACGATTGGGCGGGCGGCGCGCCACGTGCAGGGACAGGCTATTTTGTACGCGGATAATTTGACTGATAGTATGGTTAAGGCGATCGACGAAACGGATCGGCGCCGGGGGATTCAGCTAGCGTACAATAAGATGCACGGGATTACGCCGCAGCCGATCGCGAAAAAGCGATCGACTAATGCGATTCTGGCGTTTCTGGATGTGTCGCGCAAGCTGAACTCGCAGCAGTTGGAGGAGGTTTACGAACAGGTGGATGAGTTATCTTTGGACGAGATTCCTCAGTTAATCGGGCGGTTGGAGACGCAGATGAAGGCGGCGGCGAAGAAGTTGGAGTTTGAGGAGGCGGGTAAATTGCGCGATCGAATTAAGCATCTGCGGGATAAACTGTTAGGGCATTAGATATCGACCATATTTACCGTGGAACAGGCATCTTGCCTGTTCAAAATAGGCTTTTGATGTATATTAAACTCGGCGGTTGAAACCGCGTCTACACGAACAAAACCCGCCTTCGCGGGTTGAAGAATGGGGAGCAATGAGCAAATTTCAGTTATTCGATGCAGTATGTTTAACCGAAGCAGTCGCCCTCGGTGATGGCGAGATTGCACCGCCAGAAACAGCCGGGGCAATTGTTGAGGTATTCAAAAACGGTGAAGCCTATTTAGTCGAGTTATTTGGCGGATGGGTGAAAGCAGAAGTTGGCGGAGATTTTGTTACCGCAACTCAGGATGAACCAGAATCATTTATGGAAACGATAGGTGTTGAAACGGTTTATCCGCATCAGTTGCGATTATACAACTGACGCATGGGCCCAGAAACCGGGTTTTTGTGAAAATACTTCGTTGTGGCGAGTAAATTCGTTAAAAACCCGGTTTCTTTGTCGGAGTGCATAAATTCCGATCGACCTATTATATCGACCTATTATATAGATGAATGGGAAGGGCGATCGCATTAAGAATTTGCGCGATCGACTGTTAGGTTATTAATGGATAATTTAAAAGCCGAACATTAGCTTGAGTCCATTTGCGATCGGCTGATACTCTTCTGCGGTTAAACTGCCAAGATACCGCAATATTCGCCGGATATCTACAGTGCGTACTTGATCCAGCAATACTATCGAGTCGGCAGTTAGATTTCCCACTCCTGCCCGAAGACTTGGGTATAAAATTGGATTTTGTGCAGTCCAATCTCCTGATTGTCTGGTAATCGGCACAACAATCACAAGCTCAAAACGGATCGTACCTGTGTCGCTTGGGCTCCCCACTACTACAGCAGGGCGTCTTCCTTGTTGTTCGTGCAGTGCAGGCGTTTGAGGAGGGAAATCAACGAGTAAAATATCGCGGATGTTGAATGTATTAGTCACGCTTATTACTTTACCCTTTCGTCTTCAAGAATAACGGCACCTACTCCCGGTATATAGCGCACAGGTTGACCAAGTTTCATCGGATCTACATCTCCCCAATCATAGGGGGGAATTTCATTATCGACGAGGTAAAGTTGGCGCCAAGGCGATTTTGCCAATGCTTCCTCGGAAATGTCAGGAAAAAACATAAGCACTTCTGCGATACCGACTGGAAAACCATTGAGTTTGCTCAAGCCATCTATAATGGCGGCTAAGACGGATAAGTCTAGGTGGCTGAGGTTTTCTGCTTTTTCGATCAGTTGGTATACGGTTTCAGGATTGAGTGTTTCGCCGACAGCTTCGATTAAGTTTTCGGGGGTGAAGCCTCGACATTTCAAGTATTCGGCTAGTTGTAAGCGAATTGTACTCATGGGTTTAGTGGAGAAAGATTTTAGGGTGAAGGGCGATCGCCCTTTACCATTGTCTTATTTTTTGGATGGTAAGGGCGATCGGCTTTTTGTTAAATTCCTAGTCTATCCGTAACATATTCGCGATCGTGACAATCTGCGTGTGATGAACCATCGTTATCCCAAGGATTTGGCTGACAATCAAGTTCGTACTTCAAGTCATCTATTTCCTGTCGCTGTTCTTGGATAGTTTCGTCCTTGTCATCAAGCAGACTGCGGATACACTCTGCCCAAGCGGGGTTTAACTCCTCCAAAGCAGAGAAGATCGGAGTCAGGCTATGCTTGGCATACAATAGTCCATCTTGTGGGTTATAATTGTCGAACATATATTTCAAAAGTTGGGTTTAGTTGTGTGGGTCTGACGTTTACAGGTCAAATCAACTTAGCTACCTAGCTAAAACGAGGGCATTGTCTGAATTAGTAGTTCAGGCGGGCCTTTTTCGTATCAGGATAGGATTCGGTATTGCGAAAAATCCAAGATTGCAAAAAATACAAGACATTAGAGAGTTCTTATACTTGGCAATTTGAGGAGTTTTTGTCTTCTTTTGTCTTTTAAGACTTTAACACTGGCCAGCAGAATTGGCAACTATATTTTGTGCCGAATATCGATAAATATAAACCTCTCTACCTGATATCAGCGTCAATCCAATCTGGGAAATTTTCCCAATATTGGGAATAATGACTTGAAAGATTGTTGAGTTAGGTATGCTAAAGTTTAGATCGCTCCTCTATCCCATTTCCTCTGCGTCAAGGGCGATCGCCCAAAACACCACCAAAAACCAACTACTTGCTCAATACCACAGCATCCGTACTGCTAGCAAAAGCCGGATGAATAAACTCCTCCTTCTCGAACAGCGTGATGAAACCCTGATCTACAGCTAGCTGCATCACTTCCGTCAAAAATCCTCTGAGGGTATCTAATACTTGAGTGCGATCGCATTCAAACACCTTTTCCCAGCACGAAGTCCCAAACTCGATCCAAGTGCAGTTAATCTTATTGTCGATCGGTAGCAACATAATAGTAAACCAACTCTCACCAAAGTCTATTTCTATTGGTTTACCTTGCGATAGCTTCGCAATTTCCTTGGGAAAGTAATTGTCAATCATCATACAGACATCTGGATCTAAAAACACCTCTTTTTGAGCATCACCTATTTCTATGAAAACTTTATGGTTGTATTCAAAACAGAAACATCGCCATCCCATTTCAAAATGAGAAAGCTCTCCTAATGGATCTTCTGGAGGTTCTGCCCAGTCTTCTAAGAAACGCTCTCCTAATTTAAAATTAAATTTTTGACCGCTATTCATGGCTGCTACTCCTATGTTAGAACTTCGCGCTCTCCCGATTATGCAAAAGTATGAAAATATATGATATTCGATCGCACTTACAGATTTTTGCTCAAACGCTTCGACTATACACAAGTTTGTAAAGAATTTTTAAATAGATCGCCACTTTTCGGTATTTATGTTAGTGTAAGGCCAAGTCAGGGAAGCACAAAAAAATGATTGCTGTTTGGTTTGATGAAAAATTTAGCAAGCTGACAATATTACCCAATAATTGTATACTATGAAACGGAATTTATTAATCCTGACTTTAGGCGCGATCGCACTTTTTGGCTTGCCCAGTTGCTCAACAAACGCCAGTACCTCCACGGCTACAACGGTTGCAACGGCAGCAGCGCCAACTGATGCCTCGCTCAAAATCGGAGGTTCAAGCAGCACAATAGGTGTGATTCAGACGCTAGCGACTAATTATGAATCCACCTCCCAAAACACCAAAATTACTCAGTTAGAGCCGGGACAATCTGAAACAGTGATTGCAGGAGTCAAACAACAACTTATTGATATTGGTGCAATTTCTAAAACATTAAAGCCCGAGGAAAATGATGGCACATTAGAGTTTCGTGAAGTCGCCCACGATGCCCTTCTCGTTGCTACTCATCCCAGCGTCAAAGGGGTGAAAAACCTGACCACTAAAGACCTCAAAGCCATTTACAGCGGCACCTTGACCAACTGGAAAAAACTGGGCGGGCCCGATGCTAAGATTGTGGTACTCGATCGCCCAGAAGATGAATCTGCCAAACGCCTCCTCCGCAAACACTATCTCGGAAAAGATTTGAAGAGTTCACCGCAAGCAGTAGTGTTCCGCAAAGAAGGAGAATTAATCGAGGCGATTCAAAGCACTCCCTACAGCATCGGTACTTTTTCCCTGGCTTACGCCATTTCCCATAAACTACCCGTAAACCGTCTTAGTCTCAACAATGTTGAGCCTACAGCCGAAAATGTCAAAGCAGGCAAATATCAAATGGTACGCCCGATCGAAATTCTTTGGCATAAAAATGCTTCGGAGTCTACTCAAGGACTGATTAAATACATTTTTAGCCCGTCAGGAACCACTGCTTTGGAGAAGTCTGGGTTTGTTGTTAGTAAATAGCATCAACTTGAGCTGCGAACCTAGTGTCAGCTTACTGATGAGTTAACAATCTTCTCGATCCTTCTCTATCCAGCTTTGTTAAGAAGGGACTAGACGATCGATTCCCCCTTTTTAAGGAATATTTACTGGTATCGAGAGTGCGCGGTAAGCTAGATTTATTAAACAACTTGACGTTTAAATTGACACTACATGGTTTTAGCTACACTCAATCCTAGGTTGAAGTAGATATGTTACAGGGCTTCAGATATGTGCGACTCCCAATCTCAGTCAAGCTGTTGTCTCCTTTGTTGGTGGCATTCGTTAGCCTGTGGACTTTCGGAACCCTGGGCTTTGGTTATTTTGCCAGAAAGAACTTAGAACAAACGGCGCACAAGGAGATAGAAGATAGGGCTACTTTACTCCAACAAGATCTGAAGCAAAAGCAAGAATTGCTCTACTTAAAAGCTCGTTGGGTGAGCGAGGACAGGAATGTAATCAGGGCCGTTGCTGCGGGCGATCGCCCTTTATTGCTCCGTACCATGTTACCAATCCAGGCATCCTTAAAACTGGATTTGATCAGAATCGTAGACACAAATGGTGAACTCTTAGTATCTTCGCAGCAGGGAGCACTGACACAAGCAATATTAGAAGATACTGCCATCAATCGTGCGGCTCGTGCTGGACTAAGTTTATCGGGCATTCTGCTGGCAGAAAAAGGGGCTGTACCCTCCCTGGTGGGATTGATCTCGATCAAATCTTCTACACAAATTTTGGCTGGTTTGGTTGTGGGGGGTGCGATTGACGACGCACTACTTCAGCAAATTCGCGGTAACACATCCATGCACTTAGTTGCATTCCAGGGCGATCGCATAACTGCTTCTACTTTACAGCTTAATCGCGATCGACCCTGGCAAGCTCCCCAGCCTGAATCTCTACCTAAAGTCGCAAAGATTGCAGGCGAAAACTACTTGATTAAAACGATCGGGCTACCAGGATTCGATCGCGCAACCCTCAAAATCGCCGTACTCAAGTCTGTCATACAAACCGAACAAGCAGAACAAAAGTTGTGGTTTGTGGTGGGTGGCTTTGGGCTGCTGGGAAGTTTCCTGGTGACGGGAGTGACACTCTGGGGATTTCGCATCACCCAATCTCTGGGGCGTCGGATTCAAAGCCTAACCCAAGCAACCCAGCAATTAGCCCAAGGCGACTTAACGACTCGCATTCCAGTCAACAACGAAGATGAAGTGGGGATTCTGGCACAATCATTTAACGTTATGGCACAAGAGCTAACAAATCGCGATCGACAACTAAGCCAACAAATGCAGCAATTAGAAAGCACGCTGAAAGAATTGCATCGTACCCAGAGTCAGATGGTGCAGAGTGAAAAAATGTCAGCACTAGGGCAAATGGTAGCAGGCGTAGCCCATGAAATCAACAATCCAGTTAGCTTTATTCACGGCAACATCACATACGTCAATCAATATACACAAGAACTGCTGCGATTGCTCAATTCATATCAACAGCACTATCCGAACCCTCCCCAATCGCTGCAAACAGAACTAGATGATGTGGATCTAAATTTTCTGAGTGAAGATCTCACCAAGGTACTGCATTCGATGCAAGTAGGCTCCGATCGCATTCGGGAAATTGTAATTTCGCTCCGCAATTTTGCTCGCCTGGATCAAGCAGAATTGAAGTTTGTCAATCTGCATGAAGGCATTGATAACACATTAATGATTGTGCAACACCGCATCAAAGCGACAGCACAACACCCAACCATTGAGATCGTAAAACAATATGGCGATTTGCCGCAGGTAGAATGCTATGCAGGACAACTCAACCAAGTATTTATGAACCTGCTAGTAAATGCGATTGACGCCTTGGAGGAGAGCAACCGAGGGCGCAGTTTCGATCAGATTGCCACCAACCCGAACACGATCTGCATTACTACCTCTCGCACGGAACCAAATCAAGTGCAGATAGTGTTTGCCGATAATGGTGCAGGTATTCCAGAGAATGTGCGATCGCGCCTATTTGACCCTTTCTTCACCACCAAGCCAGTGGGAAAGGGAACCGGGTTAGGCTTATCTATTAGCTATCAGATAATTGCTGAAAAGCATGGCGGAAAATTATGGTGCGATACTGCACCAAACTGCGGCACAAAATTTATCATCGAGCTGCCAATATCGGGCAACCATCAAGTTCATTAGGGAAATAATTATAGCACTTATGGTGTAACATGAGTTACGCTTAGGTAATTGATAATTGGCAATTAGCAATTGCTCTGAAGGTCTGTAGTGAGGACTTTAGTCCGCATTCACCTGAGGAATAAAATCAAATCCGGTAGCATCCGAATTATGTAGTGCGAGCGTCTCGCTCGCGAGTGGATCGCGAGCGAGACGCTCGCACTGAACGATTCAAATATATAATTCCGATGCTACCGGAAACGATATAAAATCCGAACTAGCGAACCAATTTTAGGATGGCGATTCCAGCGAAAATGATATGATTTAACCTTAACAAAAACGGTTCGTATTGCCCTTCATTTTGTGTTTGGGCTGCGGACTGAAGTCCGCACTACGAACCTTACTGATTGCGGTCATTCGAGCGGAGGCTATATCACTTAACCGCAACCTACTAATAAGGATTACGGCGTGGGATTGGGATAATTCGCGTGTACCGAATTGATTTCTGCTACGATATCTCGATCGAGAGTCACCTCCAAACTGCTAAGATTTTCCTCAAGTTGTGCGATCGATGTTGCACCGATAATTGTGCTAGTTACGAACCAACGCGATCGCACATAAGCCAAAGCCATTTGCGCCGGACTCAAACCGTGCGATCGCGCAATCTCAACATAGGCTTTCACGGCATCGTTCAGATTAGTTTTATCGTAACGCTGACCGAATCCTGCGAATAAAGACAGTCGGGAATTTTCTGGGATTCCATTTAGATATTTACCCGTTAAAAGTCCGAATCCCAAAGGACTGTAAGCCATCAATCCCACATTTTTAAATCTGCAAGTTTCTGCCAAATTCATGTGAAAAGTCCGATTGCTCAAACTGAAAGCATTCTGAATCGAAATAACCTTCGGCAAATCGTGTTTTTCGGCTAATTCGCAAAACTCGCAAACTCCCCAAGGCGTTTCGTTGCTCAAACCCAAATAGCGAATTTTGCCAGCTTTAATTAAGTCAGCAAATACCTCTAATTGTTCCAAAATCGGTACGGTTTCGTGTTCTTGGGCGATGTCGTAATCTGGCGCACCAAATAGGGGCACGTAGCGATCGGGCCAGTGGATCTGATAGAGGTCGATGTAGTCTGTTTGCAGGCGCTTCAGGCTGTCGTTCAGGGCTTTTTCGACATTTGGGCGATCGATCTGATTTTTCCCTTCCCTAATCCACTTCAATCGAGTGCTTCTCCCCGCCACTTTAGTAGCTATAATGACTTTATCCCGCTGCTGTCGCGCCAACCATTCGCCGATATATTCCTCGGTTTTGCCCTGAGTTTCGGGTTTTCCCGGCACCGGATACATTTCTGCCGTATCGATAAAGTTGATGCCTCGGGCGATCGCAAAATCGAGCTGTTCAGCCGCTTCTGCAACCGTATTCTGCTGGCCGTAAGTCATCGTACCCAAACAGATTTCAGATACTAATAAGTCGCTGTTACCTAGTTTTTTGTATTCCACGATCTCAATTGCCGAAAAATTATCTAATTCTATCTTACCGAAAAACCTTGATTTAATATACAGCTCAGAAAAGTGAGATCGGCTTTCTCCTCTATTCCTCTTTTTCTCTGCGATCTCTGCGCCCTCTGCGGTTAAAAAAAATAAAATATCTCCGCAATTAAGTGCTAATATAAATAATTACTCTCCCTCCGATGTATGAGCAGTCGCCAGCCAAAAGTTCCATTTGTAAACCTTTACCTGCAACACCAACCAATCGAATCTCAAATAGCAGCAACACTTGCAACAATTATCCAGCACGGAGACTTTATTTTAGGTGAAGCACTGGCAGAATTTGAAACAGCCTTTGCAGCAGCTTCTGGAGTAAAATACGGCGTAGGAGTGGCTTGTGGAACTGATGCGATCGCCCTTGGACTCCAAGCTTGTGGCATCCATCCGGGCGACGAAATCATCCTCCCAGCCAACACATTTATCGCTACTATAATTGGTGTGATTCAAGCCAAAGCAGTACCTATTCTGGTAGATTGTGACCCGGAAACCGCCCTGATTGACCTCACAGCAGCCGAAACAGCAGTCAGCTCAAAAACTAAAGCAATTATCCCCGTACACCTCTACGGTCAAATGGTATCGCCTAGGGAAGTTTTAGATTTTGCTAGCCGCCACAAATTAATGATATTTGAAGATGCGGCACAAGCCCATTTAGCCGAAAGAGAAGGATACCGTGCAGGTTCCTTTGGTAAAGCAGCAGCATTCAGCTTTTATCCCAGCAAAAACCTCGGCTGTTTTGGCGATGGTGGGATGTTAATTACTAACGATGCAGAAATCGCACAAAAAATGCGAACTCTCCGCAATTACGGAGCACCCAGCAAATATTTGCACGCAGAAATCGGCACCAACAGCCGCCTCGATAATTTGCAAGCCGCCGTGCTCAATTTGAAATTGCCTTACTTGGAAAAATGGAATCGCGATCGCACCGACGCCGCTCAATACTACAATACTCTACTAGAACCCCTGAAACCCAAAGGCATTGTACCGATCGCCAATCACAGCGGCACAGGTCACATTTATCACCTCTACGTAATCCAGATTACTGACAAAAGCCCGTTACGGAAGCCCTCCCCTACGGGGGCTACGCCAACGAAGAGGATCGCCCGCAACACCCTTCAGGAACATCTCACCCGAGAAGGCATCCAAACAGGCATCCACTATCCCGTACCTTGCCACCTGCAACCAGCCTACCAAAACTTAGGCAATCCGGGCGACTTCCCCCACACCGAAACCCTGTGCGAACAAATTTTATCCTTGCCAATGTATCCCGGATTGAGCAATACTCAGATCGAGCAGGTTGTAAGGGCGATCGAGAAATCAGTTGACAGTTGACAGTTGACAGTTGACAGTAGGAAGAGTTGACAGTTGACAGAAGAAAGACGCAATACTGAAGGAAGACGCAATACTCTAGATGGAAGAAGACATATAGCGGTTATCACAAACATGAGGTACGTTGTTGGGCTTGGGCCCTCTTAGTTTAACTGGTTGTATAAGCTGTCAGTCATACCTCATCTTTTTGAAAAAGGCTATATACAGTAAACTGTTTAGCGATCGGTATTTTACCTTTAATTAAGTTAATTTACTTAATTGTTTATAAAAGTTATGGTGAGGATGTTGCAAGCCATAGAGTAGAAATCTCAAAGCGTTGGAGTTGGGAATTAACAAATCTTTAACTCACCGTTCAAAATCGCTTTCGCGTTGCGAATCCAGCGCGGCCATGTCAAAACTTCTCAAACCATGCAAATCCAGCGCCGAATTCGCATTGTTCTCAAGCGATACCTCATGGGGGAAGGTATCACGGTACTCCTAGTGCTGCTTTACGCCCCCCTGCTAGTACACTGGTACGACGGCTGGTTCAACAAAAACATCAGCATCGAACACGAATATTTCAGCCACGGAATAATTGGTTTACCCTACGCCGCTTATATTGCTTGGACAAACCGAAACTGCTGGCGGCGCTTAGGCGACTCGCCACATCCTTTGGGAAGCTTTTTGCTGTTAATAGCAACGCTTTTTTATCTGAGTCGCTTAAGCGATTTGGTGAATTTATCTCTACCACTAATGCTAGCCAGTATTTGCTTGTCTTTAAAAGGATTTTCCGGCTTAAAATTGCAAGCAATGCCGCTTTTGTTCGTATTTTTTGCCTCGCCAAATCACATTCCTTACCTCATAGAACCCTACGCCTTGCCGTTACAGCACTTCATTGCTCAAGTATCAGGCTGGATCTTAATTAAAGTCGGTCTGAACGTGAGAATCGAAGAAATTTATCTGTACGTAAACGATCGCATTGTCGAAGTCGCCCCTCACTGTGCAGGCTTAAAAATGCTGTTTACCAGTCTTTATGTCAGCTTAATTTTGATAGATTGGACGGGAGTTTGGAGTTCCCAAAAAAGAAGCATTTTGTTTTTAGTGGCCACATCTATCATTAGCATCACTTCCAACATTCTCCGCAACACTTTGCTGACTTACTTTCACGGAACCGACAGAGAGAGACTTTTTACTTGGTTGCACGCCGGATGGGGCGGAGACTTGTATTCTGCTTGTATACTAGGCTTATTGGTACTTCTCATCAACGGGATGGAAAAGTATTTCCCAAGCCAGCCTGCCGATTAATGAAACAAATGATTTCAGCACGGAAACTACTGCGGCGCTACCAAGTATCTAAAATTGTGGTACTGGTGTTTTTGCTGGTACTGGTTGCGGGAGTAGCAATTCCTGGCTACGCGACGGGAAGGTGGCCTTGGACAAATCCGCCAACAGTTACAAACCTCAAGCAGTTAAAAAGTTTGCGCCAACACGGGATGACACTTCCTGACTGGGAGGTGATCCGCATCCAGAATAACCTTCAAATTGGCGGACACAGATGGTTAGTTGAAGAAATTAAAAATCATCAAACAATTGCCATTTTATTGCTAATGCCTCAAAATTCCCCCAAAAACCAGCCGCAAGTAGAATGGCTAGATATTGATGGATTTCACCGGTGGCAAACAGATTCTCATCGCACTTTGAGGTTTACAGTTAAATTAGCGCCAACATCCGACAAGCCCTCACCTACTATCGAGACGAGGTTTTTCCGAAGCTGGACTTCTCAACAAACTTTTGCTGTCGTGCAGTGGTACGCTTGGCCTAATGGGGGTTCTCCAGCAACCAGCCGCTGGTTTTGGGAAGATAGCATTGCGAGGCTGTCGAACCGCCGCGCCTCTTGGGTTGCTGTCAGTATCATAGTTCCCATCCAACCGCAGGGCGATATTAAGATAGTTGAACCGCTGCTGGAATCTCTGGGCCAAAGTGTTCAGACTCAATTAATGGCAGAAATTTTCTGAGTTTAATCAAGAGGGCGATTGAAATCGCTTCTACACAAACAAAGACCGCCTCCGCGGGCTAGAAGAATCAAGAGGAAAAGTTAAACGAATTTGGTATCAAGAGTAGATATTTATAGTTGAGAATTGCGGAGATGAAACTTAAAAAACAGCGAAACATTGAAAATATTACCCTTTTTTATTATTTCAAAATGCCGGATAAATTCATAATTAGAAATCGCGTCGCTTTTTCCTTGGCTGGCCTGTATTCAAGTGCTTGGACTCTATCTTTCGCTGCTGTATTGTGGGGCTTTAACGGCAAGGTTTTTTCAGAAACGGCTTTAGCCCAATCTGTTGTTCCTAGTTCTGAGCGACTTGTGCCGCCACAGCCACTGCGCGTACCGCCACCGCCACCTACTAATTTCAACAGGGAAATTAACCCAGCTTTTCGGAATCGGCCGTACCGCCTGGGCCCGGGAGACCAGATTTCCGTTCAAGTTCAGCGCTTTCCAGAGCTAAATTTTACGGGTGCAATCAGCCCTGAAGGGGTAATTGTACTGCCGCTAATCGGCACAGTAAATGTGCGCGGCCTTACCGTCGAAGAAGCACAGCAGCGCCTCCGCGAGCGCTTTACTCAATTTATCAAAAATCCTCAAGTCTCGGCTGCTTTGCTCGTTCAGCGCCCGGTAGTGGTGACGGTGACGGGGGAAGTGGCCAGGCCTGGTTTTTATCCGCTGCAAACTCCGCAGCTTCCGGCGGCTTTGGCTGCTGCTGCTGGGACGACTCCGACGGCTGAACTGCGGGCGGTGCGGGTGCGGCGGACTTTGCCGGGTGGTGCTGTGGCTGAGCAAGTTGTTGATATTTTGACGCCGCTGCAAACTGGTATTGCTCCGCCGGATTTGCGTTTGGAAGATGGAGATGCGATCGTCGTACCGTATAAACAGGTTACAGCCGATCGCAAGTCCGATCGAGATTTAGCATCCAGATACAGCCTAGCCGCTGCCGCTGTCCCCGTTCAAATCACAGTCACCGGAGAAGTCAGCAAACCTGGTTTTTACACGCTTCCGGCGGGTTCAGGTCGAATTTCCGCCGCTTTGACGATTGCGGGGGGAGTCACGGGAAAAGCCGATTTACGAGCCGTGCGAGTGCGACGGACGCTGGTGGATGGCTCCTCGGTGGAGCAACCCCTCGACCTCTACACTCCCTTAGCAAAGGCTAACGATTTGTTTGATTTTCCTTTGGCCTCGGGAGATGTGATTGTCATCCCAGAATTGGACGCTAGTATCAAAAACCTAGACTACGACAAAGCTTTGGTGGCGCGTTCTACGCTGATGAAGCCCAAGATCTACGTTCGAGTTTTGAGTTACGCTAGTGGTAGTTTGACCTCGTTTTACCTAGAAAATGGCAGCAAGTTTTTGGATGCTATCAACAACTTGCCTGTGAATCTGGCTGATTTGCGGAAAATGGCCTTGATCCGGTTCGACCAAAAGCAAGGTAGAGCAATCAACCGCAAGATAGATGCAAAAGCTGCTTTGGAGGGCAATGTTTCTCAGAACCCGATGCTGGAAGATAATGATGTGATTGTGATTGGTCGGAATCTGGTAGAGCGTATTGGTTATGTTCTCAATACCTTTACTCGACCATTCCGGGATACTTTGGGATTTATTCTGTTTTTTGAGCAGTTGAGAAATGGGGTAAACAATCTGTTTGGGCCATCCAACAACAATAATAATAGGTAGTTAGTGGTTAGTTGTTAGTGGTTAGTTGTTAGTGGTTAGTTGTTAGTTGTTGTTAGTTGTTGGTTGTTGGTTGTTAGTTGGTAGGGGCTGTACCCCGTGCCAGCCCTCAGTTGTAAGTTGTCAGTTGTCATTAGTCAGCAGTGCTGTCCCCGATCGCAAAAATCAGTCATTGGTCATTGGTCATTCAGTAGGTTGTTACACATAAACACGCTTAGGGAGAGGCGGTTTTGTACTCGTAAACTCGCTTCTATCAAAGACTGTTAGCTAAACCCGCCGAGACAAGATACTACAGCGGTTCTCAAAAAAATGAGGTATGCCCTGTTTGCCCAATGCCCTGTTGGCCCAATGCCCTGTTTGCCCTGTTTGCCAATGCCCTATTATGCACGTCTGGTACCTCAGATGGGAGCTCAAAAGGCTATAGTTTTTTTTCCATCACCTACTTAGTTAGGATTTATAGTTAGCAATTCTTCAATCTAAAATCTAAAATCTAAAATCTAAAATAGTTATGACTTTATCAGTTGTCAAACGTTATTTGATTGCTTTTGACCAATACAAGTGGGTGGGACTAGCCACTCTTGCGGTGACTGTGGGCGTGTCCGGAGTAGTTGCCGTGCAGCCAAATCAGGCGCCGGTTTACGTTGCTAAAGGTACGCTGGCCTACAGCAAGCCGACCGTGATTTTTTCATCAACCACTACCAAGATTCAACAGGAAGGACAAGAAATAACTAAAGATAAGTTGCTCAATCAACAGGTCATCCAAGCAGCCGCCAAAAAACTCATTAAAGCAGAAAACAAATTAAATAAACAAGCAGCAGAACTAAATTCAGAAGAATTGAACGAAAAAGTAAAAATATTGACTAAAAAGCTGAAAGACGGCGTGGAGATCAAGATGCCGACCAAGAGTAATGACCCCAGTGCTTTGATTCAAGTATCGTACAAAAATGCCGATCGCCAAAAAGCAGAAAAGCGAGCAGAGGCGTTGATGAACGAAATGGTGATTTACAGCGAAAATTCTAATAATTTCAGCGTCCGAAAAACGATCGCCCAAATTAACCAACGCTTGCCGAAAGTAACTCAGGAACTCAGAGAGGTGGAAGCAAAACTTGAATCCTACGAAAAACGAGAAGAAACTTCTATTTTAGCAGTTCAGAGCGGTACTTTGCCGCAAGCGATTATCGCCACCGAACAGCAGCAGCGGCAACTCCGGGTGCAGTTGGGAGCAATAGTAGCTCAAATTAAAAGCTTGCAGGAACGCTTGGGATTGAATGGAGAGCAAGCTTACGTGGCTCAAGCACTGTCTGCCGATCCAATTATTGCACAACTGCGAGTGCAACTGTTTTCGATCGAATCTCAGCTCAAAATTCTGCGTAGCGACTTGCAGGAGGAACACCCGAAAATTGTGGAATTGCTCAAACAAAAACAAGCTTTTGAGCAGCAGTTACAGCAGCGACAATCGGAGGTGCTCGGGGGGAACGGGGTGGCGGCTCCACTCAGAAGTGCCGATCGAATTCGGATAGACTCTTCTTTAGACCCGGCGAGACAGCAGCTAGCTCAAAGTTTGATTGCTTTACAAACGCAGCGGGATGTGGTGCAAGAACAACTCAAAGGAGTAGAGAACACTGAACGACAATTGCGCCAGGAATACGCGAAAATCCCCAACAAGCAGTTAGAACAAGCGCGGTTAGCCCAGCAAGTGGCGCTGAAAAAAGCTCTCTACGATAAGATGCAGGCGGCTTTGGTAGATGCTGAGGCGGCGAGAGCTGAGACAACGGGGAGTTTGACAGTCGCCCAGCCTCCCAAAATTGATGACGTTCCGCCAAACAAGAAAGGTTTGCCGGTGATGCTGGCGGTGGGCGGATTTGTGGGATTGCTGCTGGGCGGCGGGTTCATATTTTTGTTGGGAATGCTCAACGGGAAGTTTTACAGTTGGGAAGAAGTGCGGGCGGCTTTGGTGGAAAAAGAGGTGCCAATACTGGCTGTTTTGCCTGAAGTGATTGTGTTTGATTCCTATGGGGAGGAGATGCCGCTGGCTTTGGAACCCAATTCGCCTTATTTAGAGTTTTACGAGCGGTTGCGGACTAATTTACGCCGAATTGGCGAAAAGCCTGTAAAAGTGGTGTTGCTGACTTCGGCGGCGCCTTTGGAGGGAAAGAGTTTTAGTGCTTACAATTTGGCAATTGCGTCGGCTCGATCGGGTAAACGGACTTTGTTAATTGAAGCAGATTTGCGATCGGGTTCTAATGTGGAATCTTTGAAAATAGCTGCGGATCCTCTGGCGGCGGTGGAACCTTTGCACTATTACGGCAATATGAGCGAGTGCGTTTTGTTGGTTCCAGAGGTAGAGAACCTATATGTCGTGCCGAGTCCGGGCAGTTTGCGGCAGGCTTCGGCGGTACTGGAATCGAGCGAAATGCGGAGGTTGTTTGAGGATGTTCGCAATCGCTTTGATTTTGTGGTAGTGGATTCTCCGGCGTTGAGCGAGTGCAACGACGCGCTGACGCTGGAACCCTATACGGACGGTATAATTTTGGTGGCGCGGGCTGGTTATACTCTGGCGAGTATGTTGTCTGAGGCTGCGGATCAGTTGCTGGAATCTGATGATGAGGATTCGCACAAATCGGGGCCGCGGCTGTTGGGGGCGATTATTAATGGTGCTGATATTGCGGTGAAGTACCGCAATGATATTGATGAATTCGAGTTGCCTTTGAGTGCTGTGAGCGATGGGGCGATCGAAGTGCGATCGAGGCAATTACCGCAGCAGTCAAAGTCAAAAAACAAAGCTATTAATAGTAAATTTAACTAATGCAGGCTACTTGATTAAACTTGAATTGCATTCGGGAGCATCTCAGTTTTGCATTTGTTGTGCTGTCCCCGATCGCGAGTATCATACACCTCCCGAGCGGGGACAGCACTGTAAAAAAAATGTTTTTTGCAGTTTGAAATTGCGATCGAGAGAGGTACGTAGTTGCGCTTCAGCGCTCTTGGCCGGCAGGTAGGTAGTTGCGCTTCAGCGCTCTTGGCCGGCAGGTAGGTAGTTGCGCTTCAGCGCTCTTGGCCGGC
>NZ_JAEQCT010000072.1:0-69499 GCF_020738205.1 Microcoleus sp. PH2017_24_DOB_U_A | reverse complement strand
AGCCGTGAATTCTACTCGACGGGCGCTGTTTGAGAAACTCCAACAAACAGGCTTGCCAGTAACAACTGGTACGGGAGGGCAAACTCAGTACAATCGAACTCGAATGGGATTGCCAAAAACTCACTGGCTGGATGCTGCCTGTGTAGGTAAAGTAGAACAACTGGCGGTACTAAGTAGGCAACCACTACTGATAACTGCCAAAGGATGGGGCAACCGTCAGATGTGTACGCCCAATAAATATGGGTTTCCCAGCAAACACAGAACCAGGTGCAAGACTTTTTTTGGGTTCCAGACTGGAGATATGGTGAAAGCAATTCTGCCGATCGGGAAATTTGCAGGTACTCACGTTGGTAGCTTGGGGAAAAATTAGCCCTGTGCGTCACAAATACTGCAAAACTGTTCACCGCAATGATGGTTATATGTATGGGTTTTCCACTCTTGTCCGCTAAATCGGCGATTAGAGGCGTACCGATCGGAATGTCCCAACTGTGGGGCGAAGTTTAAGATTCCCGCGTTGTGGGCGGATGGCTGGTGTCAAGGAGGTTTTGTGAGGTTTAAAAAGATGGCGGAGTATCAGAAATATTGCTGATTCCTTGAGACAATAAAGTTCTGTATGCTTGCTGAGGATGAGTTGGTTCATCAGGATATTTGAGTTCTAGTAATTTTTCTGACAACATTGGATTAATAAAATGAGTCCTAATTGTTTCAGAACTGCGATTCAATAGTTCAGCTAATCTTTTGACAGTTAAATATCTTTCCGAGCAAAGTTTCAGAATCGTGTTTCTCATCAACTCTGGACTTGCCCGTTGCTTTTCTCGAACCGGAGCAGCTATTTCTAGTAAAAAGAAATTTTCATCATTATGCACGGAGCTTGACTCATTATGCACGGAGCTTGAGTAATTATGCACGGAGCTTGACTCGTTATGCACGGAGCTTGGCTCATTATGCACGGAGCTTGGAATCAAGGAAAGTAAATCAGGTTGACTTTTATTTGGTAGAGCGTACTGAGTTCCGCGACCACGACCAGAGCGCTCTAACCAACCATTATTTACGAATTGCTTGAGACATTCCCCTATATCTCTGGGATGTTCTCGACTATAACACTGAATGTCAGCATTGCTAATTTCTCCTGATTGATGTGCCAGTATCAAAATAATCCGCTCTAATTCGGTCAATTCGCAATAGTCATCTCCCACAATTTCCCTTAACTCTGTTTCGACATTTTCGGGAATCATGCTCACCATTGGTAAAGCAACCAAAGTCATCTCTAACTCTAATTTCTCTGATACCAAAGGAAACCATTGCTGCTCTATCCATGCGCGGATCATCTTTCTAAAGCCCGATCCTGCTTTTTCTCCTAAGCCAAGCATTTGAAACATTTTTTGCAAATTAGGATTGCGAGGATCGCTAACGCCGCCTTCGTAAAGCTGCTGAATAGAAATTCTCAGACGACCCGGATTGGAAAACGAAAAACCATTTTTATACTTGGTAATTTTTAAAGGGCGAGTAGATTGATAATCGGCATGAATAAGAGTATTGACCAAAGCCTCTCGCAATGCTTCATGGACATGAGTTTCGCCACGACGTATGGCATCTTTGTCGAGTTGGAAAGGAACTTCTAAATCATTAACTACACGAGTATAAACACGATAGTAAAAATTAAACAAGTTAGGTTCCCACTTGCCGTCAAGTGTTAGTCTGTAAGTCCATCGTGTTTCTGGATCGTCAGAAAGTTGCTCCTGATAATCAAGTTGGTAGTGAGACAGTGCATCTAAAATACTACGTTCGCGACCAAACATGAGCAAACCAGCAATAGTTAACCCTTCTTGACCCGTGCTGCGATCGCGACTCCATCCCCCTAACTGACGCAACAAATCCGAATCATGTAATGCCAGCCAAGGATGATCTGGTTCTCTAGAGCTAAACCGTTGACGAAAGGATTTTAATGTTTCTGTATCGATATCACTAAGGTCGAAACCTTCTAAAATTTGGATATCTTGAGGTGCATCACTGGCATCGCGCAACATTTGACGGATTTCAGCATCAGTGCAACGATAATCCCCTTCATAATTGCGTTTATATGTGCCTGTTAAGGGATTATTGTTAATATAAACTGGTCGCTGTGTCCGAGTCGCTCTTGGCACTTTAATAATGACTAACTTATTAGTTTCAATCTCTAGTTGTTCTAGATCGGAGTTAAAACAGATAGGAGTGCTGAGTTTTTGCAGATTGTTATGATTGTTCCAAAATTCTTTTAATAGTACACTGGGGTTACGGACACCTGAAATCTCGAACCCATTTCGATTTTCCGTGACACCTAGAACAATATAACCACCATCTGTATTGGCAAATGCTGATACTGTTTCCCAACTACTTTTGGGAAAACCACCGTCAGCAGACTTAAATTCAATGTCTTGGTCTTCTCCAAGGTTTATGCGATCGAGTAATGTTTCTAAATCCATTTCCTTATCTCTGAAGCAGGGTGAGTAAACTCCAGTTCTTTCTCATAAAGGCGTTTGAGCGCTGCCAGTATTTCAAAGCTCAAACCCACAGACCAACAAGAGTCGATCGCTGCCAGCGCGATTAAGTATGTTATCAGTGATAAATATTTTGTTACTATACATTAAGTCAGAGTCCTAAATGTCGTAGCCATAAGGCTTAAAAAACTATGGACACAACTGGACTCGAACCAGTGACCCCTACGATGTCAACGTAGTGCTCTAACCAACTGAGCTATGCGTCCTCACGAATTACCAATGTAGCAGAACATTAGATGGATTGTCAAGCATAAATATAAAATTTTTCAAGCCACCCACAGCCACCACCCCTAATTCCCAACCCGCCAAATCTTCACAGTTCGATCGCCCGAACCGCTAGCCAAACACCCCGCATCAGCACTAAAGGCCACCGACAAAACCTCCCCCCCGTGTCCCGTCAGAAGTTCCAGCAAACCCCCCGTAGCCGTATCCCACAAATAAATCGAACCATCCCGACTCCCCGTCGCCAAAAACCCACCATCCCGGCTTAACGCCACACACAAAACATCCCCAGAATTGTCCCTCATACTCCGCAGCAGCGTACCTCGCCCCTGTGCGTCCACCCGCCACAGCTTCGCTGTACCATCCCGACTCCCACTAACCAAAATCGATCCTTCTCCTACTCCCCCCCTTGTAGGGGCGGTGCCCCCGTGCCCGCCCTGGCTGGGGAAGTTCGCAGCAAAGGCGATCGCCCGCACCCAATCCCCGTGCTCTGCTAAAGTACAAATCGATCGACCATTGCGCCAATCCCACAACTGCAAACTCTTATCCCGACTCCCCGTCGCCAAAAACTCCCCACCAGGACTAAAAGCCACCGCCTCCACCCCACCGACGTGACCATTCAAAGCCGACATCGGCCTACCCTTATTCAAATTCCACAACTGCACAGTCTTGTCCCGACTCCCCGTCGCCAAAACCTGACCGTCGGGACTAAAAGCCACAGCATAAACTCGATCCTCGTGACCGCGCAAAGCATACCACCACTTACCCTTATTCAAATCCCAAATTTGAATCGTTTTATCCCGGCCGCCGCTAGCCAAAGTCGCGCCATCAGGACTAAACGCCACAGAAGTCACCCAGTCAGAATGACCAGTGAGAGTGTACCACCGCTTACCCGCGTCCAACTTCCACATCTCGATCGTCTTATCCTCACTCCCGCTAGCTAAAGTCGCACCATCGGGACTAAATGCGATCGACGTAACAGCATGGGAATGCCCTACCAGAGTATGAACGCACCTCCAAGTAGGCGCGCGTGCTGGCACAACCCGCTGCATCGGTGGCACAGGTATAATAGTGCCTGCAACCGTTGGTGGCACGGCATTCTGCACCGCAGGCATCCTCTGCGGCGCGGGAATTGCAGGCGCTGGTAGGGGCGGTGGATGGTGCGTGCCCGCCCCCGACTGCTTCGGCTGCAAATCTTGGAGAACTTCAGCTACAGATTTGTAGCGGCGACTGAGACTCGGTTCGATCATTCTGTCGATGATGCGGCTTAATTTCGGATCGATTTGAACCTTCAAAAAATCTCGCCAAACCCAAACATCTTGATTGATATCGAACAAATCAAACGGAGATATTTGAGTCAGTAAATAAATGCAAGTTACGCCCAAACTATACAAATCGCTAGCATAAACCGCTTGACCTCGAATTTGTTCCGGCGCCACGAATTCAGGCGAACCAATCACTGTACCTGTTTCTCTCAAACCCTCCACAAGTTTTGCAGCACCAAAGTCAACTAAAACTAATTCCCCGGTTAGTGTTGGGTAAGTATAAATAATCGGAGTTTGAGCAATGCGGCGGCGGATAATGTTAGGTGGTTTAATGTCTCGGTGAATTACATTGCGATCGTGCACGAACTGCAATACTGGCAATAAATCATTCAGCATACCGAGAATCTGATTTTCGCTAAAAGCCCCAGCCCCCGCCAATTCTTGCTGTAAATTTTGACCTTCTATAAATTCCTGCACTAAATACTGATATCGTTCCTGCTGAAAGTGCGCCAGCAATTCGGGAATTTGCGGGTGTTTCCCCAATTCGTCCAGCCGCACCGCTTCTCGGTTGAATAATTCTGCTGCTTTTTCGGCGCTGCTGGTTCCTTGGGATAGGGGGAAAAACTGCTTGATTGCACAGCGCGGTTTTGAGGGTTTGTCCTCGTCAACGGCTAAAAAAGTACGGCCAAAACCGCCTCTACCGAGGGGTTTGATGGCGCGGTAACGCTCTCTCAGCAACAGTTTTGTGCCACAATTCAGGCAGAATTGAGTTCGATCGGCATTTTGCGGGTTTTGACAGGCGGGGTTTAGGCAATAACTCATAACTGAACCGGGAAGCAATCAGCAGCATATTTCTATGATACTGAGGCAATACCAAATCCGACTTAAATATCCCCTTTATTTCTTAGTCCGCGGAGGCGGACATCGTTTGTGTAGTCGCGGTTTCAACCGCCGAGTCTTATCTCTCGCGTTACAATTTAAAATTAAAGGACTGAAGTCCGAACGATCAAACCAGTTTGTAGTGAGGACTTCAGTCCGCAGCATTTAAGATCTAGCTTTAACATTCAGAGCATACTCTTTAAACCTTTCCAAGTCAGCCTGAATAGTCGATTCAACAACTCGCCCTACAAATGAATTGTCCATCAATGTTGCCAACCAGCCGGGAACTCCATAAGCCACCGTTAGTTTGACAATGCTGCTGTTTTTGCGATCGTAAAACCGCACCGCACCGCGATTTGGCAAACCGTCTACAGATTCCCACTGAATTATCTGATTTGGCACTAATTTGAGAATCCGAGAAAGCCAGCTAAATTGTAACCCCCCGGTTGCAAGTTTCCAGCGCGATAATTCTGGATCTTCTTCGAGAACTCGAACTGATTCTATCCACTTCATCCAGCGCGGCATTTGCTCTAAGTCAGACCAAAGTTCCCACGCTAATTCGATAGGAATTGCCACTTCTACTTGTACACTATGCTCTAACCAATCAGTCATTCGATTTTAGATTTTAGATTTTAGATTTTAGATTGAAGAATTGTTTCTTCTCGTTTCCAGGCTCGGCCTGGTAACGCATATCCAGAGGCTCCGCCTCGGTTTTCAAAAGCGAATATCAGAGGCAGAGCCTCCTCCAAGGCATTCCCAGCCAGAGCCTGGAAACGAGAGAAAATCATTAGCTTTTAGCTTTTAGCATTTTTCACTGGAGCGACTAATGCCAACTGCCAACTGCCAACTATCAACTGCCAACTAACTGTAAGTTTCCAGAATAGCCTTAGCCGCTTGATGACCGGAAAGAGTCGCACCTTCCATGCTATCAATGTAGTCTTGCTGAGTGTAACTTCCTGCTAAAAAGAAATTAGCAACAGGAGTTTTTTGAGCGGGGCGGTAAACATCCATTCCCGGCGCTTCCCGATACAAAGATTGAGCGAGCTTAACCACACTGTACCAAGTCATATTTAATTCCCGTGCTGAGGGGAATAAATCCTGAACTTGCTTGAGTACGTGTTGGGCGATCGCCTCATTGCTTTGTTTGATAAACGGATCGCCCGGTGTCAGCACCAACTGCAACAGAGAACCTTGTCCTTCTTTATAATAATCCTTGGGACTTGTCAGCGCCAAATCGGCAAAACAAGAAAAATCTGCATCTGCTGAATATAGCAAATTATCGATGCCTACAGCGTGGCTCAACTGTTTGCGCTTGGCTTCATCTTCCAGTTCCGTTACCCAACCGTCGAACCGCAATTGTACTGTCGCAACAGGTACCGCATCTAACTTATAAATGTTGTCAAATTCCGACCACTTGCGCCAAGCTGGAGGCAATATTTTTTGAATTCCAGGCACGTCGCAGGCGAAAACGTAGGCATCTGCGGTAATATGTTCTTCAGTTTCGCCGTTAGCTACTAGCAAACCTGTCACGCGCGTTTCTGTGCCTTCTTCAAACTGAATTTCTCGCACTCTGCGCCGCGTGTGAATTTTGGTTCCTTTACTTTCCAAATATTCGACAATTGGTTTGTGCAAATATTCGTTGGGAGAACCGGACAGCATCCGCATGACAGAGGCTTCGGTTTTGGAGGCAAAGAATTGGAAGATTGTCAACATACACCGGGCAGAAATATTTTCGGTGTCGATAAAACCTAGTGCGTAGGCGATCGGGTTCCACATTCTTTTGAGGGAGTTTTGGTTGCCGCCTTGACTGCGGAACCAGTCAGCAAAGCTAATTTTATCCAAATTGCGGATAGTTTTCATTGCTCCGTCAAAGTCGATCAAACCACGGACGATGGGGCTAGTTCCCAGGGCGATCGCATTTTGAATTTTGTCTTGTACCGTTAGCTGGGATGTAGTGAAAAATGCCTTCAAACCGTGCAAAGGAGCACCCACGGGAAAGCGAAAATCCAAAGAACCAGTTTCGCCGCCTCGATTGATAAAAGTGTGGACGTGATCTTTGAGGAGCAAATCGTCAAAAGCTCCCACCTTTTTCATTAGGGCAAATAAGTTATAATAGCAGCCGAAGAATACGTGCAAACCCATTTCAACGTGATTCCCGTCGGGATCTACCCAACTGCTGACTTTGCCGCCGACAAAAGGGCGGGACTCAAAAATTTCTACTTCGTGGCCGGCATCCACTAAATCGACTGCTGTGGTCATTCCAGCCAGTCCCGCACCTGCGATCGCAACCCGCATTTTACCTATCCTTATCCAGTATTTTTACAAATTGTAACAAGTTTTAGAGTTTCCGAAACATTCTAAAGTGCGTAAATGCCGATCGGCACTTGCACCCCTCTCTGAATTCTTGCCAAAAAATCCGCACTAATTGCACCGTAAGGGCTTTGTTCCAGATAAGTCTGGCGCAAAGCAGACACATTTTCGCAGACAGCTAAAGAATCAGCTTGTAATCCTCCCTCACCAGCCGGAATTAAGATGCGATTAGGATTATCTACGCCTGTAAGGTTACTTGTGAAAGGAACAACAATCACAGAATCGCTAAACTCGTTGCGGATGTCAGGAGAAACCACAACTACAGGTCTTTTTTTTGTATCTCCTAACTGACGCAAAGCCCTTGAAAGATAAATCTCTCCTTGTCTGGGATAAGTTGTAGTTATTGAATTAGAGTCCATCGGCGTTCCATGCTTCCTCTATCTGTTCTTCTACAAAATCAAACCACTCTTTTTCATCCTGAATATCTTCTTGACTGCGGTTGAGATAAAATTTCCGCAATTTATCTTCTATTTGCTTGGCGTACCAGAGACGGAGAGCTTGTTCTATCGCCTCCGTCCAATTATCAGTAACCTGGTCTATTTTGTCAGCAAATTTGGCATCAAGGGCGACCAACACTTCTCGCTTTTGAGTAGAATTTGACACGTTCGTTCTCCTTGCCAATTCAAATAAAAAAAATGACTGCTAACTGTTGACTGGCGACTAATATCATTGGTTGTTAGTTATTGGTTATTAGCAGCATCACACGAGTAACAAATAACAAATAACAAATAACAAATAACTAACAACTAACAACTTACTTTAAAACATCGGCATCAACTGAAGTGGCCCAATTCCTAAGTCTTTAGGAGAAACCCAGCGCACCTCAAACAAAGCGACCATATCCTTAAACTGAGGCTGACCGCGAGAAGCACCCATCAACCCTTTAGCAATCACCAAACCGCACCAACCGTTAGTTGATTTACAGCGGCGCTCCCACTTTTTGCGAGCTTCCTGATGCACCGGGTCGTTTTCATTAAACTCGCCAAACAAATACAATTCCCCATTTTTTGTTTGCAAAATACCCAAGTCGTATTGCTCGTCTTGAAAAGGATCTTCGCCCGGATTAAAACAAATTGCCTTCACCCCTCCAGCTTCTTTCAAATCTTGAATCATAGTTTTAGCCTTGGGATTGGAAGTTTGAATCATCACTACAGGCAAACCATCCCCGGCGGTATTAATATCGACTTCTGCACCTTCGTGAAACTGGACACTTCCGCGTAGAAAATCTACCGTTTCCCAAGGTACGACACCCAGACTCAAGAATGAATTTTGCGGCACCAAATCGTCCCGCAGCCGTGGCATTTCAAATTCATCATCCTCATCGTCATCGTCATCGCCCAGCATCTGTAATAATTCGTCTGACACCTCAGGCATCGTCGAAACTTTAACCGATACCTGTTGAATTTCTCCATCAGACTGCGGAACAGGGATGCGGTAGCGACTGTTGAGAGCGGGAAATGTGTCTGCTGCCAATTTCCGGCGGCCGTTGTGGAAAAAGCGGTGGAATGCTTCGAGAGCAACTAACATCGTCAGGGCTTCTTCTTCGTAAAGAATCGATCGCAATCCTTCTAAAGGATGCAGGTTGCCAAAATTCGGTTCAATTTCCGATGGAGGCAAATCGGCTAAATCAATTTCGTCATCGTCATCCTCATCAAGCTCGCCGGCGCTTTCAAAGGTGAGAAACAAACAGTCTTGCCCTAAAAAAGCCTGTTCTAAATCTTCAAAAGAGTCATCGTTGACAACTCGCTCTCGAAACCGCTTCAAGGATTCTAGAGATCGGTACAGCAAAACTCCGTAATCCATTCTCCCTTGGCCCAATACGGATACGTAGAGGCTGGCGACATCCCACTGATTGATTTCAATAGATATAATTTGATGTTCGCTCAAAGTCCGCCACGGAGCATCGTGCCAAATTTGAGCGGCTTTTTCCATTAGCACTTCGGCGTACTCAGGCGGTAATTCGGGAGGCCGATTCACAGCGACCTCTTCCATGCCCCGAAAGATTTCATCAATTAAGGGCAATTCCGGTACGTAGTCAATGGAAATACCTAAATCTTGAAGTATTCCCCGCAGGTAAAATTGAATTTCTCGATTTTTGACTACGATTTTTTGGGGGCGGACTGCGGGGGCCGGACTTTGGGGATGTTCCATTGCCCGCAGGAGAGCGCGGACGATCGCCTCTGGCCCAGCATCTGGGCCTACCATGTCCATAGCCCTCACGATGCCTTCAGAGCCGTCCACCCAGAGAATACACTCGCCACCAGCTTCTGGATCGTCGTCGTCCTCTAGCATCATGTGCGAGTCAGCATTTGATAACGGTCGGCGGTCGCCCTCCCACACGCTGGGAATTTGAGGTAAGTTTTGTAGCCGACGAAGAGTAGAGCGATTCAGCGCTGCCATAGAGTAAGCCCGTTGGGTGAAGCATTGTTGCGGTGCCACAAAGGGTCAACCGCTGCTTCTCAATCATAAACCCTATAGGGGGAGAGGACATCAAGCTTGGAAATGAGGTCTCACCGTAATTAAAAATTTCCGGCTAAAAATTCTGCCTTCAACGTTCAGTTGACAGTTGACAGTTGACAGTTGACAGTTGACTCCGAAAGCAGTTGGCAGTTGGCAGTTGGCAGTTGGCAGTTGGCAGTTGGCAGTTGGCAGTTGGCAGTTGGCAGTTGGCAGGAAAGTAGGTGACTGACTGATGACTGATACTGATAACGTTCGCTCTTCGGGGACGCTCGCACTAATTAATGACTGATGACTAATGACTTCTTCCCTCTTCCTTCTTCCCTCTTCCTTCTTCCTTCTTCCTTCCCTGTACAATGGAGGTATAAGATTAAACTCTTAACATTCGACAGTCTCAGGAGTTCGACAGATTATGACTCAAGCGATTTCCCAACAGCGGGGCATTCAAATGACGGACTCTGCTGTTCGTCAAGTTTTAGCTCTTCGAGAAAAACAAGGTAAAGACCTCTGCTTGCGCGTAGGGGTGCGGCAGGGCGGCTGTTCTGGTATGTCTTACGTGATGGATTTCGCAGACCCCAGCACTGTGAAATCTGACGATGAAGTGTTCGACTACGAGGGTTTTCAGGTAGTGTGCGATCGCAAGAGCATTCTTTATCTCTACGGTTTGGTGCTCGACTTCAGCGATTCGATGATCGGCGGTGGCTTTAAGTTCACCAACCCCAACGCTACTCAAACTTGTGGCTGCGGCAGTTCTTTTTCTGCTTAAATGGGAAAATTGCTTGGGGCATGGGTATGGGCATTGGTAATTGGTCTCCAGCTAATTGCTGACAATCGCGATCGACAATTAGCCTCGGATGCGCTTCCTTTGTCCCGCACCCCATGCTTTCGAGCAATCTAAAATCTAAAATCCAAAATCCAAAATCGAATGACCCCTGAAGAAATGTTTAAAGACGGTTTCGATCGCTACCAAGCTGGCGAAGCCCCTGCTAATCTGATCCCCGTGTTCAAAGAATTGTGCGAGAAATCTCCCAAAAATGGCAATGCCTGGGCTAGCCTCGCGTGGCTCTACCTTTTGGAAAATAAACCCGGATCGGCTCAAAAAGCAGCGAAAACAGCGGTTAAATTGAACCCTCACGACGCCCAAGCTCGCATCAACCTAGCAGTCGCGATTCTGGATCTCAAAGAAAAAGGGGTGCGCCCCCACGTAGAAGTTGCTCAGCAACTCCTGATGGCTTCCGAAGAGTTGTTAGAGGAAGTTACAAAAAATTTTGAAGAAGGATTAAGCCGCAAACCGGACTGGAAGAGTCTCGCCCGCGTGAAACAGTGGCTTCTGGAAGCGTAAGCCCCCAAACAATGTCGATTTGGGGGTGGGGATCAAGGAAATCGGGTTTGTGGTTTATTACGATCTCGTAATAAATCAATAAATAACTTTATGGAAAACTCAGGAAGTCAGTGCTAGTATTTGAAAACTTAGACGATCGACAAACCGGCACAGCGGTTTTCAGACTTGACTACCATAAATACTAGGAGTTGTAAGAACATGAGCACTGACAGCCACGTTAACATCAAACCAGCAACCCGCAACCACAAAGGTTTCTTTATTCAGCCTGCTTCTTACAAATTGATGAGCATCGATAAATCCGGCTGGGCCTTGATTTGCATGGACAAAGCAGTTTGTCATTATGTAGATCCTGATGACTTGCAATTGCCGAATAAGTCGGGAATGTCTGAAGGTTAATCCAGAAGTTTTGAGAGACATTAAAATGCTTTATTTGAGTAGCTGCCCTCCCTGGAGAGGCAGCAACTTTTTTTTTGTCAGTTGTCAGTTGTCAGTTGTCAGTTGTCAGTTGTCATTAGTCCTGCCGTCGGGCAGTCATCAGTCATCAGTCAGAAGTGTACTAGATCTAACCCAATACAGTTCACTTAAGACAGTACACCAGGAAAAACGATTTGACAAACAGACCCTGCGATTGCTTCGCGAAGACGCTCGCAATGACAAAAAACGTTAAGTAAACCGTATTGAGATCTAACCAATGTAAGGAAGTTCGGCAACGGGTTGTGTAGCGGATGTAACGGATAGAATTCCCAATAACCGATTACCGATTACCGATTACCGATTACCGATTACCAATTACCAATTACCAATTACCAATTACCAATTACCAATTACCAATTACCAATTCCCAATTCCCGATTACCAATTACCAATTCCCAATTCCCCATCGCCTAATTGCTAGATTTGATAGAAAAATTACAAATTACCGATTACCAAGAATAATGGGTTTAAAGCCTCCTCGTTCGAGGAGGAAATAAAACAAAATTATTCACTGTTTCAATCCTGTTCCTTCTAGGTAGAGGTCGATCTCAAACTGTCAACTGTCAACTGTCAACTGTCAACTGTTGACCAATTCCCGATCGCCTAATTGCTAGATTTGAAGGCAAAAAGCAGATCGAGCTGAGCAGTTGTCGGTTCTGTGGAAGTTGTGGCTACGCTGACTCCTCGGAGAGAATTGAGCACTTCAGCAACGGGCGGCGAAACTAAATTGGGCTGTACAGCGAGCAAATAACGGTTCGCCCATGACATGGTTTTTTCCATATCTATATAAAAGTAACCTTGGTTCGCCTGCGGTACAGCAGTGGCGATCGCCTGAAAACTCGGACTGCTGCTTAATGGTTGCGGTGGCGCTGTGGTGATGACATCAACTAAAGGGCCGCCGAAGGCAACAAATACAGAATTTTCATTCAGCCAACCGTGCCCGAATAAGGTTCCTTGTTGCGGTATTTGCCACTCTGTAACCTCTTTTCCCTGGACTTGTCTGGGGGCGACGCTGACTGTAGGATTGCTTTTGGCGATCGCATCGAGTTTTTTGAGGGTTGCTTCGGCTGCGGGGCGATCGCTCGTTTCAAAAATCATCGCCGCCCCCATCCCCAACTGAGACAAAATACCTTGCTCCGAACCGATCGCCCCGATCGCAAATTCCCCATTCATCCAGCCAAAAACATCACGATCGGCATCCAAATCCAAGCGTTTAAAACTACTTCTCACCTGCTGAATGCCCCTGTCAACTTCCGGGCTATCTTTTGCCTCTGCCGTCGCCTGCAACCAAATGCGATCGAGTCCCTTACCCCCTACTAAAGCAATGGTTTCGCCGGGAAATCTGGGCAACAATTTCGATCCGACTGGCGGCTTTTGCTGTCCGAATTTAGGATCTAACCGAGCGATAGTTTTCACCCTCAATCCCGAACTGTCGGCCCCTATTCCCGCTACCAAAGACTTGACTTGTTTAAACTGTGAAAGCACTGTCGAAGGCAATTGAAAATCATCGGGCAAATTAGTTTTTAATTGCTCGATTGCAGCAGGATAATCAGCAATGTAAATAGTTGCGATCGGATTCGGTACGCCAGCACTCTCTGCAAAAAACTTAGTTGTACTCTTCTGGGTAGCGAGGGAGGGCTGTCCTTTAAAAGTATCGATCGCCATTTCCACAGGCTTTCTCAAAGGAGCCATCACTAATTGATCGTCCAACAAAGCCACACTGTAGCGCTTGCCCGTTGGCTCTGCAATCTCAGAAATTTTAACTCCTTTATACTCAGTTTCTTGAGTTGTGGCACCTTCCTGAGATTTTAATTTATTAGCAAAATTCCAAGCACTAATTTTATTTTTGACACTGACTACAACGAGCAGTTTAGGAGGCTCTGTTTTAGCGGTAGCATCTGGGGGTAACAAAGCCACCATCACGCCCCCCAGCCAGGGCTTTAAGTCTCTCTCAAAGTCGATTTGAGTGCCTGCCAAGCTTTGTTCTTGAAAGGCCTTCAAACCCGCACCGACCAACTTTTGAGCGCCCGGGGTGCCGAATTGCTGCAACTGTGACAGTGCTTGGGGATTGGGGGAGATGAAGGCGGCCATCATTGCTTCGTCGGGTACAACTTTGGCGCTGTCTTGGGGGTTGGAGACTTGTTGGCTCAAACCGTGGAAGTAAAGGTACACCGCGGCGCTACCTGCTGCAATGATGGCGGCAGCAATTAGAAGCTTTGGTTTTTTTGCAGGCATTGTTTTCGATCCTAGCGTCCTTTATCAGTTTAATGAAAATCCACTGGGCTTGTGGGGAGCCGATCGAACTAGCTATTTATTTTTATAGAATTTAAAACGGGTTTGGGCGATCGTGTAAACTGCTGTTGAGATGAAGTGCGGGAAGAAATATGAAAGTAGCGATCGCGGGAGCAACGGGATTTGTAGGTAGCCGGCTGGTGGAGAAGCTGCAAGCAGCCGGACATCAAGTGGTGGTTTTGAGTAGAGATGCGGCGAAAGCTGGGCGAGTTTTCCCGGCTTCGGCTTATCCAAATTTGGATGTTGTCGCCTACACTCCGGCGGAGTCTGGTGATTGGCAAAATTCGATCGCGGGCTGCGACGCTGTGGTTAATTTAGCTGGGGTGCCGATTGCGGAGGAAAGGTGGACGGAGGCGCGCCAGCAAGCGATTCTCGACAGTCGCAGATTGACGACGGCAAAATTGGTAGAGGCGATCGTCAATGCTAATCCTAAACCATCGGTGTTTGTGAGCGCATCGGCGATCGGCTATTACGGAACCAGCGAAACCGCTGAGTTTGACGAAAGCAGCCCTGCGGGAAACGATTTTTTAGCAGCAGTTTGCAAAGACTGGGAAGCTGCGGCCCAACCTGCCAAAAATGCAGGCACAAGGCTAGCAATTTTGCGGCTGGGAATAGTTTTGGGAATGGGAGGCGCGCTAGCAAAAATGCTGCCACCTTTTAAACTATTTGCAGGCGGCCCAATTGGCACAGGAAAACAGTGGTTTTCTTGGATTCACCGCGAGGATGTGGTTGATTTAATTTTGTATTCTTTGCAAAATTCGCAAGTTCAAGGCGTTTTGAATGCGACAGCACCGAATCCAGTGCGGATGAATGAATTGTGCCAAACTTTAGGGGAAGTTTTAAGTCGGCCTTCTTGGTTGCCGGTGCCAGGTTTTGCTTTAGAAATGCTGTTGGGAGACGGCGCTAAAGTTGTTTTGGAAGGGCAGAAAGTTTTGCCGAAACAAACTTTGGCTAGCGGTTTTCAATATCAGTATCCGATGCTGAAGTTGGCTCTAGAAGAGATTTTGGCTGGTAATTAAATCCTGCATTTTTAGATATCCCTCGTTCCCCGGCTCTTCTGCCTGGGAACGCATATCCAAAGGCTATGCCTCGTTCCTTCAAATAAATCATCCCACTCAACAATCAATCACATCAACTACCAACAATCGATTAATTCCAGTCGGTTTTAACCGACTTAAGCTATGAGGCAGGGGTTTAAACCCCTGCCGGACTGCGGAACTGACGGACAGGCCGACTGAAATTTTACCAAAATAGAATCGGAATTTACTATGCCAGAACCACAAGCAAACCAACCAATTATTTGCACTAGCTTTGGCGAATGGTGCTTTCACAAAAATAGTCTTTCAAAAGAAGCGAAACATACAGTTGAAGTGCTGTTAAAAAGAGCAGGAACTTCTTACTGTTATAAAGCTGAGCGAATCCTGTCAAATAGAACTTCTCTGAGTTTTGTAAGCGATCGGATATCAGACCTCACAGCCCTGCTATTTCTGACCGATTTGATCGATCTGAATCTGGAAAACAATCAAATATCAGACTTAACCCTGCAATCTTTAACCAATTTGACAACGCTGTGTCTCAACACAAATCAAATATCAGACTTAACACCCCTGCAATCTTTAACCAATTTGACAACGCTGTATCTCAACACAAATCAAATATCAGACTTAACACCCCTGCAATCTCTGAGGAATTTGACTCATCTGGGCCTGAGCAACAATCAAATATCAGACTTAACACCCCTTCAATCTCTGAGGAATTTGACTTATCTGGGGCTGGGCAACAATCAAATATCAGACTTAACACCCCTGCAATCTCTGACCAATTTGACTTATCTGAATCTGGACAACAATCAAATATCAGACTTAATACCACTGCAATATCTGACAAAATTAAATTATTTGAAGCTGGAAAAAAATCAGCTTCCAGACTCAACACCCCTGCAATCTCTGTGGAAAGTTACCGTCAATTCTACAGAGCGAGTCGATCGCACTCGTGCCGCAGCAGCGATCGAATTTGCTTACGCCACTCTCGGCAAGACTTGCCCAAAAATTATTTTTTGTGCGAGTCCTCACTCCGCCATAGCACAATTGAAAAGTTTGGAATTTCTAACTAATAAAACTGATTTATTTGTGTGTTTTTATCAACAGATAAAATCAGCCTGTCGGCTTTTTTACTGCATGAAAAGTCTTGTGAGTATTTCAGGAATTAGATGGGAGGGGCAGCTCGAACAAGAATTGCGACGAGATATTTCGGACTATTTGAACTATTCAACGTCGATATTTACTTGGAATTCTGTTATGAATTCTCTGTTGAAGACCATCTACATAGCTGACTTTTGTGTGTCTGTAATTAAAATTTTTATCAACCCCGATGCACAAAAAGCTTTTGAATGCTTGAAGCAGCTTTTAGTTGAATGCGGGTGGATTTTTGCATTTGAGGATGTCTGCTGCGTGTGCGATCGCCCCTCAAAACTATCCCTCGACAGTGAAGATCGACTGCACGCAGAAGGAGAAAGTGCGATCGAATTTACCGACGGTTACAAACTCTACTCGTATCACGGAGTAAATTTGCCGGAAAAATACGGACAAATACACCCGAATCAGTGGGAAGCACGATGGATTTTAGAGGAAGAAAATGCCGAACTTCGGCGAGCGTTAATTCAGGGAATTGGTTACGCTAGAATTTGCTCAGAGTTGCAAGCCACAGAATTAGATAGTTGGCAAGAATACACTCTGTTAAAAATAGATTTTGAGGACGATTTCGACGAATCTGGGCAGCCGTTACCAGTTTTTTTGTTAAAAATGACCTGTCCGAGCACCGGACACATTCATTCGTTGCGAGTGCCTCCTGATGTAGTATCAGCAAAAGAGGCAATTCGCTGGGTAAATTGGGACATTGACTCAGAAGAGTTTTCCGTGCAAACTTGAATGCAAGCAGCAGAAATACAAGAACCTTAGATTATTTGTTCATTAGGATGATTTCAGGAAATACGATATATGGTAGTTGCAGCAAAATCAACGATTTCTCTTGCAGAGTTTTTGCAGTTGCCCGAAACTAAACCAGCAAGCGAGTACATCGACGGTCAAATTTATCAAAAACCTATGCCGCAAGGAAAACATAGCCGATTGCAAAAACGATTGCTGGAGGCAATTTCTGAGGTTGGGGAACCTCAAAAGTTAGCCTGTGCATTTCCCGAATTGCGCTGTACGTTTGGGGGGCGATCGATCGTTCCCGATATTGCTGTTTTTGAGTGGTCTCGCATTCCCGTTGATGAAGATGGAGAAATTGCCAACCGCTTTGAAATTCCACCGGATTGGATAATTGAAATTTTGTCACCTGACCAATCTCCAAATCAGGTGATAAAAAAAATAATTTTTTCGATCAATCACGGTACTAAATTGGGTTGGTTTGCCGATCCGAGCGATAAATCAGTAATAGTTTTTCAACCGAATCAATTGCCTGAGGTTAAATCAGATACGGATATTTTACCTGTTCTTAGCGTGTTGGGCGATTGGCAGTTATCCGCAGCCGAGTTGTTTAATTGGTTGAAAATTAATTGATTTAATACGAATTTAAAAAAGTCTTGCTAGAATCATCAATCTTAGACCAATTCTTAACAGTGGCAGATCCCCGCGCAGGACACGGCAGTGCCGTTTCCCTACAGAAAACTGATATCTTTGCCAAAAACTTAATCCATAAAACACTAATCAACATTGGCCCTGTGCCACTTAAAATGGTGGAATGCACAAACCATCAATTTAGGAAAAACTGTTAATAAGATAAGAAAGAAGCCCGCCTTCAGTCAAAGGTGGGCTAAATTCATGCCAGCTTACAGACAGCTAGGCAATCGGGTCTCTTAGCCGATTGACGTAAAAGTTGAGAAAAAGATCCAAATCTTCCGGAAAAACTTATCCTCAACAATTAAGCTCCAGTTTACCCAAGCAGATCGGGAAAATTTCGCACACAGCGATGTTTCCCTGCAAGTGGGGAAATGCTGGAGCTTTATTTTGCCAGCAATCCCCAATCTCCAAGGGTTTAAGCGTCGTGATCGTGAGCGAAGCGGCGGAAGAGGAAGTCTAGGGCGTAGTTCCGCAGGTTGTAGTATTCGGGATCTTCCATCATTTGTACCCGATCGCGCGGACGTGGGAAAGGAATCTCCAAAACCTCGCCAATCGTTGCTGATGGGCCGTTAGTCATCATCACGAGTCGATCGGCCAAAAACAGCGCTTCGTCAATATCGTGAGTAATCATCAACACGGTACAGCGGTGATCGTTCCAGATTTTCAGCAACTCTTCCTGCAATTCTTCCTTAGTAATTGCGTCGAGAGCACCAAAGGGTTCGTCTAAAATCAGCACCTTGGGACGAATTGCTAAGGCGCGGGCGATGGAAACCCGCTGTTTCATACCACCGGAAATTTGCGGAGGTCTTTTCTCAGCAGCTTCTGTCAGTCCCACCATTGCCAAATGATCTTTGACGATCGCATTTTTTTCGGCTTTCGACTTCTCTGGAAATACAGCATTAACGGCAATGTAAACATTTTCAAACACTGTCCGCCAAGGCAGCAAAGCGTAACCTTGAAACACTACCATGCGATCGGGGCCTGGCTTTTCGATCCGCTGCCCGTTAATCGACACGGTGCCTTCGCTGGGATGGCTAAAACCGGACACCATATTTAACAGTGTTGATTTGCCGCAGCCGGAGTGTCCGATCAGAGTAATAAACTCTCCCTCAGCTACGGTCAAGTTAACGTTTTCTAATGCTCTGTAACCGTTTGGATATACTTTATAAACATTGTCCATCACCAAAAAAGGCTGGCGGCGATCGTTTGGTTGCTGGCTCTGGGTTTTGGTGTTTGTCTGGTTGACAGCAGTATTAATCATGGGTTTGAGAAGCCGTTAGTAGGTGATTAGCGATAGCAAATAATGGAGTTTTGAATGGTGAGCTGCGAGTCGAGACTGTAGATTTGCGAGTTCCCTGTATATTTTCAGTATTGAGTTTAAATTGCAAGACTTTTGCATCAATTATATAATTGTGCCGCTTCGCTCTCAACAATGCAATCAATCGCTGTGATTTCTGATTCCTCTTGTCTGACTTGTGAGTTGATAAGTCTTTGACAGGGGCGATCGAGAACCAAGCAATTTTTTCACCTTTTGATATCTCAAAACTCACAGAGCACCATTAGACATTGAGCCGGTGGAAAGAAGTCCACCGGCTGGACAAAAACAGATCCTAAGCAGCTCTGCGGCCCGAATCCAGAATCACTTCAGCCATCGTGTAATCGCGTTTAATCGCTAGATTGTTGAGATAGCCGATCGGATCTTCAGCATTAAACACCGAGCCATCAAACAAGCGGAGAGAACCCCGAGTGTAAGTAATATCAGACATTCCCAGCTCGCGCGCTGCTGTACTGAAGGGGCCGACTCGCACCACCCGTTCCAGAATTTCTACCCAGTTGCGGGGGAAGACTGTATCGCCCCAACGCGCCATCTGTACCATGTGCCACAACTGTTCGGTACGGCTTGGGCGGTTCACCCCGTCGCCGGCGAACAAGTGGTGAGCGTATTCCCGCATCGGAGTATCAAGATCGCAAGCAGTAGATTTGGAATCGCCAATTTGGATGTAACTCTTGTCAGTAGCGACGTACTCCCGTCCCGCCACAATTTCGGAAACTTCTTGAGCGTGGGCCGGATCGCTGCAATAGTGACAAGCTTCTAGCAAAGCTTTCACTAGAGCAATGTGAGTGTTGGGGTAAGCATTCGCCCAGTCTTCCCGAACTCCCAGAATTTTTGCCGGGTGTCCAGGCCACAGTTCCAAATCCGTAGCCACGGTAAAGCCGACTCCTTCCATCGCCGCGCGCAAGTTCCAAGGTTCGCCGACGCAGAAACCGTCAATCGTCCCACCTTGCAAGTCCACAATCATCTGGGCTGGAGGGATGTTTTTCAGTGAAACATCATGATCTGGGTCAATTCCGCCGGAAGCCAGCCAGTAGCGCAGCAGCAGGTTGTGCATCGATGAAGGGTGAACGATGCCCATGCGGTGAGTTTGGGCGGGGGTTCTGTGCAGCATTTCTTTGAAATCTGCCAGAGTGTAGATTCCTTGGTCGTAGAAGCGACGGGCCAGGGTAATTCCGTTGCCGTTGCGGCTCATGGTGAGGGCTGTAACGGTTGCTATGGGCTTCTCTTGGTGGCCTCCTAAGCTCAACCACGCTGCCATCCCAGAGGGCATTTGGGCTGCGTCTAGGTATCCGGCGGCGATGCCGTCTACGATGCCGCGCCAGCTTGTTTCGCGCACGAGATGCACTTCATCGAGGCCGTGTTTGGCAAATAAGCCTTTTTCTTTGGCGATCGCGAGGGGAGCGCAGGCTGCCAGGGGGATAAAGCCGAGTTCGAGGTTGACTTTTTCTAGGCCGTGGCGGGCGATCGCCGGTACTTTCCGCGCGCGCAGTTTTTTCACCCGTTTCTGCTGGTTGAGGAAGTAAATCATTTCGCTCCGCAGCGCGTAGTAGCTGGGGTGCGAGACTACTTCCATACGTACCCGGGGGCGGGGGATGTCTACTTCGAGGATGCCGCCAATTTTCGATTCTGGGCCGTTGGTGAGCATGACGATGCGATCGCTCAGCAGCACCGCTTCATCTACGTCGTGCGTTACCATCAAGGCGCTAATTTCGTACTCTTGGCAGATTTCCATCAACTTTTCTTGCAAGTTGCCGCGAGTCAAAGCGTCTAGGGCGCCGAATGGTTCGTCTAAGAGTAACAGTTTGGGACGCAGGGCTAGGGCACGGGCGATCGCCACGCGCTGTTTTTGTCCGCCTGATAGTAGTGCCGGTTGCTTCTCGGCGTGGGGGCCCAAGCCCACCATGTCAATGTGTTTTTGGATGATGTCGAGGCGCTCGGCTTTAGCTAAGCCGCTCATTACTGAGTCTACGGCCAGGGTGATGTTTTCTCTGACTGTCCGCCAAGGTAGCAGCGAATAGTTTTGGAACACCACCATGCGATCGGGGCCCGGCTGAGTGATTCTTTGTCCGTCGATCGTCACCAATCCTTCTGTGGGCAGATCCAAACCTGCCACCATATTTAGCAGAGTGGATTTGCCACAACCCGAGTGTCCGACTAAGGAGATAAATTCTCCTTTTTTAATTTCTAAGTCGATCCCTTTGAGGGCTACGTATGTACCGCCGTCTGTTAAATTAAATGTTTTTCCGACTTGTTCTACCGCAATCAAAACTGACATGGTTTTCTTGCCTTTTTTGTAGGTTTGTCCTTGATTTTTCGATTATTTTTGACTGTTGACCGTTAGCTTTTATATTATGCCGATCGCCCAACTGCAATAATAATATTGGTTCGTAGTGAGGACTTCAGTTCTATTCTTTTAAAAAGCTGAGGACTGAAGTTCTGCTACTCCTTTAACTCGTTATCAGGCACAGCCTGGTAACACATAATCAGGAGGCTCTGCCTCGATTTTCCAGCCGAGGCAGATCCTCTTGGATATGGGTTCCCAGTTATTTTACCGGACTTGATATTAGCTTTTAGCTAACAACTGTCAACTGTCAACTGTCAACCGTCAACTGTCAACTGTCAACTGTCAACTATCAACTGTTTTTATTTGCCTTGAGAGGGAGCAATTTTTTGCTGCAACCATGCCATCAGGCGATCGAGCATCAAACCAACAGCCCCAATGTAGAACACCGCCAAGAGAATTTCACTGATGTAGTTTTGCTGGTAAGCATTCCAAATAAAGAAGCCAATACCTGTAATCCCGGACATCACGATTTCCGCTGCAATAATCGCCAGCCAAGCCAAACCGATCGCAATTCTCAATCCGGTGAAGATATAAGGAAGCGCCGACGGAAACAAGATATTGATGTAATATTCCTTCTGAGTAAGTTGCAGCACTTTCGCCACGTTGTTGTAATCGTCAGGAATTTGACGAACACCTTCAGCCGTGTTGATTAAAATCGGCCAAACAGAGGTAATGAAAATCACGAACAAAGCAGCCGGTTCGTTTTGTTGAAGTGCAGCCAGGGCGATCGGTACCCAAGCCAAAGGTGCTACCATCCGCAAAAACTGGAAAATCGGGTCTAAAGCCTTGTTCAGGAAGGGATTCGTACCTACCACAACTCCCATGCTAATGCCCACAGCGGCCGCGAGAGTGTAGCCTTTTGCTACCCGTTCCAAACTAGCCATAGTCTGCCAAAATAAGCCGACTCCGTAGGTTTTGGAGTTCATGAAAGGATACATCAACAAAATCCGCGTCCGTTCGTCAGTCCAAACGCTAGTTGGGGGTGGCAACTTGATGATTCCTGTACCCGACAGGAATTGCCAAATTAGCAGGAACCCTAAAAGTCCTAAAATTGGCGGCAATATATTTGACGAATTCTTTTTCCAAAACTCGCCAAGAACTCCTTGGACATCGACTCCGCCTCTCCGATTTGTGCTGACAGCCATCTTGCTAATCTCCTGTGTTTCTGCTGTTTTTTTTCGAGACTTAAGTTATGCGAAGCTTTTACCAACTAACAATGGTCTCGCATCCCCACGGAAGCGGATTGTTTTTAGAACGAGGTTTAAATCGCACGCTTCTAAAAACTGTGTTGTCAACTGTCAACTGTCAACTGTCAACTGTCAACTGTTTAACCCATCACGCTTTTTTAATTGCCAGACTCTTGATGTAATCTTCGGGCTTGTCCGGGTTAAATTCTTTGCCGTCGAAGAACTTCTCAACACCACGAGTCGATTTTGCCGGAATGTCAGCTTCAGCAACTCCGGCTAATTTAGCCGCAGCTTTCCACAAATCTCCTCGGTTGACTTTATCGATGATTGTCTTAGAATCTGCCAAGGTTTTTGTTGGCAAGAAACCCCAGCGGACGCTTTCGGTTAAGAACCACAAATCGTGGCTCTTGTAGGGATAGGAAACGTTGCCGACTCCATCATTCCAGTACAGCGTACTCATTTTGAAGTCGTTGATTTCGGGCTTGCCGTCGCCCATGATATACTTGCCTTCATAAGGAGGAAGCAACACTCCAGGAGCTACGTCAAAGAAGTTTTTGCCAGAAACAATCGACACCAATTCCGCACGATTTTCTGGTTTGTCGCACCACTGCTGCGCTTCAATTATTCCTGCTAACAGCGCTTCGGTAGCTTTGGGGTGTTTGTCTACCCAGTCGCCGCGAATTGCGAGGTATTCTTCTGGATGTCCTTTCCAGATTTCCGCAGTTAAAGCGGACAAGAAGCCAATTTTTTCTTTGACAATCCGTAGGGGCCAGGGGTCACCTGTACTGAAACCGTCCATGCTGCCGGTTTTCATGTTGGCCACGGTTTGGGCCGCCGGTACTGTTAGCAACTCGACATCTACGTCGGGATTGATGCCGTTAGCGGCTAGCCAGTAGCGAATCCATAAATCTTGGTTGGCTTTGGGAAAAGTGTAGGCTGCTTTGAAGGGCGTACCTGCTTTCTTGAGTCCGAGGATGTAGTCTTGGGCGGATTTTTCTAGTTTGAGTCCGAGGCCTTTACCTTCGTGTTTGGCAGCGATCGCAATTCCATTTCCCTGAGTGTTTAGCTGTAACAGCACGTACATTGGGATGCCGGCTTTATTCTTGGTGATCAGGCCTTTGCTAATCAAGTATGGCATCGGCATTTGCCACTGCCCGCCATCTATACCACCGCCTGCTGAGCCGATTTCTACGTTGTCTCGGGCCGAACCCCAGTTGGCTTGTTTGGCGACTTTGACATCTACCATGCCGTATTTGGCAAAGAAGCCTTTTTCTTGGGCAATAATTAAAGGCGCTGATTCGACGATCGGGATATATCCCAATGTAATCTTCGTGCTTTCGATGCCTTCTACTCTTTTCTCGTTGGCCACAGCAACTGCTGATGTGGCAGCAGGGGCTCCTCCAGCCCCACCAGCACCACCATCAGCAGTTCCACCGGGTTCGGGGGGATTTCCCAAACAGCCTTTGAGCAGTATGGAACTGACGGCAGATGCACCTGCTGTAACTATAAATTTGCGCCGAGAAAAATTTTCTGAAAATTTGGTCATAGCCTAGCCTCGCTCCAATACATAATCTTCTGTAACGACATCACTGAAGTTTATCAAAGCACTTTATTGCTGTTCGCTAAATTAGGCTTAGAGAACTGTTTTAAGCGCAGGTTGGCAGTAAGGATGAAAAAACTTATGGTAACAATAAGTTTTTATGATATCCCTGCTGATTTGACTCTTTTGATTAACTCAATATTGCGATCGGCCAAGTTGTGTTAACTCGCCAAAAGCGAGTTCTACATTTAATTGGCTTGTTTATTCAGTTTACCGTACTCTTGCTGTGATTATAAAACAAATATTAAATTTAAATTATAAGTAAATGTTTTAGGCAGTTGTTCTCAATAAGTAGCCGTTTTTTTTGCAGGTCGGGTTTTAATTCGCGCAATATTTGCATAAAATTCCTTTGCTTATAAGAGTTTTAGCGTAATACCCTCTGAGGGGGTTCCCACCTCATTGTCAATAAGCCGGAAATTAGGCTGCCACCACTCATTAATATTACTTAATAATTCTCTAATTTTTGGCAAAACCAGAAAAAAGTATTCTGCGATACAGAATTATGGTACAATAATGTTATGCAGAAAATTTATCATCAAAAACAGTCGATCGCCCTTAGGGATTGAAATGGCGATCGGGAATTCAAATCGTGCGATCGTAAAAACCTGTACAAAGCCACCCAACAGCAGTATTGGTCGAGTCTGGTTTGTCGCCACCAAGAACCCAGGCAGGCCCTCTTGGCGCAGCCCCTTGAATCTACATTACTGACAGCGTTGCAGATACATCCTCGCAACCATATCCCCAGGATTAGCTTGCAAACATTTATCAAACAGTTGAAAGGCAGTCTCTTTATCCGAGGAATGATAGAAAACGATCGCCTGTTCAAAAGTGCTTTTCATGGCTAACTTCCCCTCTCGCAATTCGGGTAAATCTGCATCGAAAACCTCATACACAGCTACCTGTTCGGACTTCCCCTTGACTCGAACGCGATCGATCAAACGAATGTGATATTTTCCCGGATTTTTCAATACCATAAATGTGCGATTGCTAATCAACAAAGGCACACCGTACTGTTTGGTTAATCCCTCCAAACGAGATGCTAAATTCACCGCATCCCCGATCGCAGTACCATCCATCCGAGATGCACCACCCACCGTTCCTAGAATTAATGTCCCAGTATTAATACCAATCCCAATTTTAATTGGCGGACGTTCCGGTATCGTGCGCGTGGTATTATAGTCAGCTAGTCTTTGTAGCATCGAAATTCCACCCCTAACTGCCCCATCTGCATCTCCACTAAATAAAGCCATAATTGCATCACCAATATATTTATCAATAAACCCATGATTTTCAATAATTGCTGGTTCCATCCGAGAGAGATAACCATTAATAAACTTAAAATTATCATCCGGCGTCATCATTTCTGATAGACTTGTAAAATCTCGAATATCAGAAAACAACACCGAAATTTCTTGCTGAATATGTTCGCCTAATTGAATATCAAGAAAACTCGTTTTTTCCAATAACTGAAGGAACTGACGGGGAACAAACCGTAAAAAAGATTCATTGAGTGCTTGCAAATAACTTTCTTTTTCTTGAAGTTCCGCAATTAGTTTAGCTTGCTGGCGAGTCAGCGCTTCTAACTCTTGATTCATTTCTAGAAGTGTAGCATTTTTTTCTGCCAGTTTCTTATCTTGAATGTAACTGTGAACTGCTTCTGCTACCGTTAGTCTTAAATCTTCATTATGCCAAGGTTTACCGATGTATCGATAGAGTTTAGCGTATTTGACCGCATTAGTAACCGCTTCAATAGTAGCTTGACCCGTCAGCATTACTTTCAGCGTTTTTGGGGAAAGTTCGTGAACGCGGCGCAAAAGTTCGTCTCCCTTCATATCCGGCATAATGTAATCGGAAATAATTAAGGGAATTTCATCTCCATCTTCAAGTAATTCTCCAAGCAATTCTAACGCATCCTCTCCCCCTTCAGCGATCTCGACTCGATACTCTTCTCCAAATGATTTTCTCAATTCCGCTTTCAAACTCGTCAAAATGGTAATTTCATCATCTACACAAACAATGACAGGTTTTTTTGCAACTTTTGTCATAGTTTTTATAATCCATACTTGACGATATCGATCGACTGATTGGGCGACCAGGGTTTAAAGAAACATTTATCTACCTTAGCTGCTGCATAAGCCCGCTCGATAGCTTTTTTATCTGCTTGTCCTGTCAATAAAATTTTGACAATTTTAGTAATTTTCTCATTAACTGAAATTAGAAATTTGTCGCCTTTCATTCCGGGCATTAGCCAATTAGAGACAACCAATAAAATGCTAATATGATGTTTATTTAATTCATCAATATTTAGCGCTTCTTCAGCATCTTGGGCAAATTCATAAGCATAGGAACTGCCTAGTGCTTTTCTCAATTTGGCTTTCAAACTTTCCAAAATTACAGTTTTATCATCAACACACAAAATAACGGGTTTAGACATGGTAGTTAATCAGTTGACGGTTGACGGTTGACGGTTGACGGTTGACGGTTGACGGTTGACGGTTGATAGCACTTGACAAAGGAAGGAAGAGAATTGGAGGAATGAATAGTCTGATTTTAATTTCTCTCGATCGGGCTTGGGGCTTTAAACCAATTCTTTGCGGTAACTGTTGGCGGAGCAACCCGCGACGCAAATCAATTGCTGAACCATTGTTTAAATTGATGTTAATCGGTTTAAATATATGCTTGATTTGTTGAATTTTAAATTGTAGACTAATATAGTTCGGGGCTTTTTTGTGGTTAGAGGCGGGTTTGTTTAACCTGTTTGCGCGCTTTGGGATATTGATTAATCTGCCCCTACAGATTGTTGAAAATGATGCACGATTTCAACCAGCACGAATCGACTGGACATGATATTAGTTGCTAACTTTGTCAGACCTGATGGATCTGAATGTAGAGATACCTAATGGAGTAGAGACAAGAAAATGATTCCTGAAGCAGAAACTTCATTATCTTTACAACTGCTTTGCAGTATATCAGAATTTTTTTAATTTGGTTGATATTTATAATTTATTTTGAGTATTAATTCTTGATTCTGAGCTTGACTTTGGCTTCGGTGTATGTATATAACAATAATTGTTTTTTTATCGGAATAATTTACCGCAGAGGATGCAGAGGGAGTGAAGAGAGAGATGAATAATAGCGATGCTAACGGAATTGATATTACGCGATCGCACTTTTGATAATAAACCATCATTGGTTTGTAGTGAGGAATGCGAGTCAAGCGTCATGGATGCGGACTCGCATTCCTCACTACGAACCTTTAGCGAAGGCTGAATCCTATTAGTTTGGCGGATCGAAGCGGTTGACAGATAGCGCAACACCGATCATTGGTAGGGCGACGCCGAAGCAAATCAGCCACTGATCTAGGTTCATTGGAGCTGTCTCGAAGATGCGATTGATAAACGGAGAATTAGCAAAGATAATCTGCAAAATTACAGCTACGACAATGCCGACACCGAGGGCGGGAGCTCCGCTAACTTTTTCCTGAGAACCGCTAAATTTAGCCATCAAAGAAGGTAACAATTGGCTGAGACTCAGTAGGTAAAAAATTCTGCCCATTACTAAAGCTTGAATCGCCATTGTTCGGGCTAGTGGCAAAGTTCCCCAATCGGCTTGACGCACCCATTCAAACATTCCGAAAATTATTGTCCAATTGTACAGAGAAATAGCTAAGATGCGTTTGATCCGATTTTCAGTCAGGAAAGGTTCGTTGACTGGGCGCGGCTGCTGTTTCATCACTCCGGGAGACTTGGGCTCGAAAGCAAGGGGCACAGTCATGGTGATCGAGTTGAGCATATTCAGCCAGAGGATTTGTAGCGACAAAATCGGCAATTCTCGGCCGAGTAGAGTGCTGAGCAAAATTGTCATTGATTCTCCGCCGTTGACTGGGAGAATGAAGCTGATGGATTTAAGTAGGTTTTTGTAGACCGATCGCCCTTCTTCTACCGCAGATTCGATCGACGCAAAGTTATCATCGGTCAAAATCATGTCGGCGGCTTCCTTAGAAACCTCCGTACCGCTACCCATTGCGATGCCGATATCGGCTTGTTTGAGGGCGGGGGCGTCGTTAACGCCGTCTCCTGTCATCGCCACAATTTCGCCTTTTTGCTGCAAAGCTTCTACGAGGCGCAGTTTTTGTTCTGGGGCGACGCGCGCAAAAACTGAGCCGGCTTCTACGGCTTCGGCGAGGGCATTTTTGTCCATGGCGGCGAGTTGGGCGCCGGTGTAGGCTACAAGTTCTCTATTGTGTTTGGTTTTGCGGAATCCCATGCGGCGGGCGATCGCCTTAGCTGTAGCAATGTGGTCGCCGGTAATCATTTTAACTTGAATGCCGGCGGTTTGGCAGGCTTGGACGGCGGCGATCGCAGAGGCCCGCGGCGGGTCGATCATGCCTTGGAGTCCGAGGAAAACTAGCCCTGATTCTACGTCTGAGTGAGCAACGGATCCCTGTTCGTGGGGAACGATTTTTTTAGCAAAAGCTAGGACGCGCAAGCCTTGATCGGCCATTGCATCGACTTGGTGGTGGATTTGCTGGCGATCGACTTCTGTCGAATTTCCTTCAGTGTCGAGACTCTCAGCGCAGCGGGTGAGAATTGATTCGACGGAACCTTTGACATACAAAATTTTGTCGCTTGTCGGAGTTCGATGCAGTGTCGCCATGTATTGAAACTGAGATTCAAAGGGAATTGAATCGAGGCGCGGCATGGATTTTTCCAAGACTTGCTGGCTGAGTTCTGCTTTTTTACCTGCTGCAATTAAAGCTCCTTCTGTCGGATCGCCGACGACAATCCAATCATTATCTTTGAATTCTAAATGAGAGTCGTTGCAGATCATTCCGGCTTGCAAACATTCTTGCAAAGCTGGAGATTGATTGACACTAATTGGTAGTTGGTTGAGTTCAATGTCGCCTTCTGGACTGTAACCTGTACCTGTAACGGAGTAGGATTTGCCACCAGAATAGATTTCTTGCACTGTCATCTGATTTTCTGTCAAAGTTCCGGTTTTGTCAGAACAAATGACTGTGGCGCCGCCGAGGGTTTCTACTGCGGGGAGTTTGCGGACGATCGCGTGTTTGGCGGCCATCCGGGAAACACCGACGGCGAGGGTGACGGTAATGACGGCGGGGAGGCCTTCGGGGATGGCGCCGACGATGAGGGCGACTGCTGGTTCGACTGCTTCTTTAAAGGCTGAAACTCCGGCTGGGACTGGTCGCCCTAAACGCACTGCAAAGGTCAAGGTTGCCATTGCGAGGACAAATAGCAGCCAGTTTTGACTGAATTGATTAAATTTGCGGGTGAGGGGCGTGGTGAGGTCGATGTGGCGATCGAGCAATTGGGAGATTTTGCCGGTTTCGGTTTTATTGGCGATCGCAATTACGATACCGCTACCTTGGCCGAAGGTAACGAAACTGCCAGCATAGGCCATGTTATCGCGTTCTGCGAGCGGCGTTTCTTCTGGCAAAACCAAGTTTCCCGCCTGTCCGAGTTGTTTTTCAACAGCAACGGATTCGCCTGTAAGTCCAGATTCATCTATTTGCAAGTCGCGGACTTTCACTAAGCGCAAATCGGCGGGTACTTTGTCACCGGAAGTCAGGGTTACTAAGTCGCCCACAACAAGTTCTTTTGAGGGAACTCTTAATTTCTTGCCACCTCGAATGACTGTGGCTTCTGTGGTAACAGCTTTAGCTAGGGCATCGATTTTTTTCTCAGCCCCAGCTTCTTGGATGAAACTGATAATAGCGTTGGTAGTTGTTACGCCCCAAATTACGCTGGCATTCAGCCATTCTCCAATCAGTGCTTTGATTAAACCGGCACTCAGTAAGATTATCAGGAGGGGTTGGTTAAATTGCAGTATAAATTTTAACCAGGCTGGTTTCCCTGCTTTAACTGTTAGTTCGTTTGGCCCGAATTTTTGTTGGCGACTGGCTGCTTCTGCTGGATCGATACCGTTTTCCAGATTGGTTTCTAATTGAGTTGCAACTTTGGATCTTTCTAAGTAGTGCCAATATTGCTCTGCTACGTCTACATCGTTGGCGGCTTTTGCTGGCATAATTTTTCCTGGATTTTTGTTGTTTGGCGAGCTTTCTTTTATCGATATTGAATGAGCGCGCTCAATACAACTCCTCGCTCGTTGGAGCGTGAATATATTGAGCGACAAGAGGGTTGATTAATTGTTTGAAGGCGTTTTGACTTCAATCTATCTTACAGCAGATGTGTCTGTCTTTGCCAATTGGTTTGGGAAATTCTTTTCGGTGCTAAATCTTTTTTGGGAGTTTTCCGAACAGGTAAAAAAAGCTACTCAACTTCTTGACAGATGGCAAGTTTTAGGTTGTATAGATTCCTGAACAATTTAGCATAAACAGTTTGATTTCCGTACTCTGTAACTGTCAACTATCCACTGGTATATGTCTTCCTTGTCTTGTTTATTTGGCAGTTTTCTGCTGTGAGATTTTCCGACTGTCGCCCTGCGCCCACGGGCGATCGCGAGTGCGCGCGTGTTACAACCTAGGCTAAGGAACAAAATTGTGATCTCATGGAAATAGTGGTAACGCTGCTGCTGGGTTCGGCGCTGTTTGTCTGGGGAATGCGCGCAGGAAAGGCGTTAGTGCGATCGGGAGTGACGGCTAACGATCTGTTTAAGGGCCGAAACTCGATCGCCCTGCTGTTTTTGGGTTTTTACTTTGGCTTGCTGCTGCTGGCGTTAAATCTGCCTCAAATGCCTGTTTTGCCGATCGAGTGGCGATTCCACGGGATGCGAGTAACTTGGACTCTGCTGCGGGTGATGTTGATGGGAGTCTGCGGTATTGCGTTTACTGTAAGTTGGCTGACGGCGCGATCGCAAGTAATCGCAGTAATTTTAATTGGCTTGTTGGGATTGGGAGGATTTACCGGTGCTGAATCGTATTTTATGGCACCAATTTATGCTGATTTAATCGATAATTTGCAGCCAAACGGTGTATTTCGGCAAACATCTAGCAGCAGTTGTGCACCGGCGGCGCTAGCAACCGTGTTGAGGCGTTGGGGAATCGAGGCGACGGAATCGAGTGTAGCGCGTTTGGCCGGCACGAGTCGCTTGGGAACTTCGATGCCGCAGTTAATTGTAGCAGCAAGAGCTTTGGGTGTAAGTGCAGTGGAACTGCGGCCGACTTGGGAGCAAATGCAGCAAATTAATCGCCCTGGAGTGCTGGCGGTTTGGCTGTTTGACGGCCCTCGGAAGTTACCGCACGCCGTGGCTTTGCTGGGAATGAATGACAGTGTAGCAGCGATTGGAGATCCGGCGCGGGGCAGGATTTTCTATTTAGACAGGGCGACTTTTGCCATGATTTGGCGGGAGGAGTACGTGCCGATTTTTCGTGCTACGGATATGTTGTTAAGTGACAAACAGGCTGTTAATTATTTGACTAAGTTAGGATATAATTCTGGGAATTTAGCAGCAGATATCGAGCGCTTTCAAACAGACAAAAAAATGAAAGTCAGCGGCAAATTAGATAGAATGACTGAGTTAATGTTGAGCGGCCCTTTCTTGGAAGGAGTGCCGAGATTGGATGGAAAATAGTTATAAAAAATACCGCGCTCAAGTTTGTAGTGAGGACTTCAGTCCTCTTAAGTTTCTGAGGACTGAAATCCTCACTACAAACCCGGGCTTTTAGCGATATTTCCTAATATTATAAAGAGCGCTGAAGCGCAACTACGTACCTAATTTGTCTAACGACAATAAAACCACCCTGTTTTTTAAGGGGGGGGTTAGGGGAATCGGTTTTCAGTTAAGCGTATTATATCATAGCATTCATCAAATATCTCACAAACAAATACCAGACCAACTATCAATTGACTGAGTAGATTTAACCACATTCATCCCCGCCTGCGCGAATCTTAAAAAAGCCGCATCTGCTTGTTCAGTAAAATCAACAACACCAGGAACAACCACCGGCGAAGTACAATCTTCCAACAAATAAACCTTCCTAGCCAACATAGAATCCCGCGCCACAATTTCAGTCAACAAATCATCAATCGTCCAAGCAACACAATGACTCTTCGCTTGTCCCGCAATAATTACCGCATCAAACTCTAACAACTTATCAATAAACCCAGCATTTTTATGAGCAATCGGATTTCCGTCGGCCCCATCTAAGACTTCCGGCTGCAAAACCGAATAGTTTTCAGTTAAGGGATTCCCACCTTTAATCTCAAAAAGTGCTTGACTGTGGCGCGCCATACTGTGAAAAAATATCGCTTCTTCCACCGCAGAAACCAGGGCGTGTCCAATCCCACCCAGCATCGAGTGATACGGCCAAATTGTCAAGGGAAATTTGCCATTGTCGCTGAGTTTCTGTACGTAGTGAAGGCAGTGTTTTTGTAGTTCCGCATAATTCCCACCCGCGATGCTATCGGCGACGGCTGGGTTGACTTTCCAAATTCCTTGCTGCACATCTTCCAGAGTAATTAATGTGGCGGCGGGAATGGGGTTTTCGCCTGCATCATCGATCCAAAATATGGGATGAAAAATTTGCATGGCGGTGTGCGTATCCATTGTCGGCGCAATCGTGGTAATTGCGTTTAAGTTGCGGTAGATGAATTCGCATAGGCGCAGGTTGTCATCAACAGCACCGCTACCGGAACGCCCGCCGACAAATAGTTCAAATTCCGGTACGCAAAATGTATTTTGGGCATCAATTATTAGCAAACAAATTCGCTTTTCGTCGCTAGCTGCTGGCTGAATACTATGTTTTAAAGCCCAATTATTAGCTTCAGTCGCTCTTTCTTGATAGGGAACTCGCCAGATTTGACTGATTTTATGGGCATCGAAATATTCTGGAATTGGGAGTTGTGTTTTTGTGGTCATGGTTGATATGTTCAACAGTTGACAGTTGACAGTTGACAGTTGACAGTTTGAGAGCTACCTCTACCTAGAAGGAAGAGGATTGGAGTAATGAATATTCTGATTTTAATTTCTCCCTCAAGGGGAGAGGCTTTCAACCAATTCTTTCTGGTAAGTTAACAACTGCTATATAATGCTGGTATCTATTTATTTATCGGTCAATTATGGAGCCAGAAGCAAGTCAGATTTCTAGCAGCTATACTTTTAAAAGCAGATTGTTGTTTTTGTCGATCGCCCTTGCAGTCCCTCTGTTAATTGTAGCAACTAGATCCGCCTACGTTCAAGGACTGTTAAGAGCTGTTTTAATCCAAATCGAGCATTTAGGCGTCTGGGGCCCGATCGCCTTTATCGCTACCTACAACTTCGCTACGATACTATTTATACCTGGTTCCGTGCTGACCTTGGGAGGCGGAGTGCTGTTTGGGCTGTGGTGGGGTTCCATATACGTATTAATCGCCGCCACCTTAGGGGCGACCTTTGCTTTTCTGATCGGGCGATACCTGTCGCGCGATCGCGTGGTAAAATATATGGAAGCTCACCCAAAGTTTCAAGCCCTCGATCGCGCCGTTGCTAAAGAAGGATTAAAAATAGTCTTTTTAACTCGTCTTTGTCCTTTATTTCCGTTCAATTTATTGAATTACGCTTTGGGGATTACTCAGGTTTCTTTGAAAGATTATGTATTAGGTTCCTCCGGCATGATTCCGGGAACCGTGATGTACGTTTACTCAGGTTCTTTGGTAGGAAATATTGCTGCTATATGTACGGTAAATCAGCCTGCAAATCCTCAAGCCGAACTTGTAAAATGGTTGATTAATATCATCAGTTTTACGGCTGCTGTCGCCGTCACCGTCTATATAACTAGGATTGCTCGCAAAGCTTTAGATGAAACTATTTAATTAGGAAGATTTGCTCATGTCGCAGTCAAAAGTCGATCGCGTAACAGTCCCCCCGATGGACGAATACAACCAAAAATTAGTCTCCTACTTGCATCCGCCGGATTGGGTAAACCCGCAGCCCGCTAGCAGCTACAACTTAGTAGTAATTGGCGCGGGCCCCGCCGGATTAATTGTGGCTGCGGGCGCGGCTGGCTTGGGTGCAAAAGTGGCTTTGATTGAAAAACATTTGATGGGCGGCGACTGTTTGAATGTCGGTTGCGTGCCTTCAAAATTACTGATTCGATCGTCTCGTACTGTCGCCGATATTGGGGAAGCAAGTAAATTTGGGGTTAGCGTTCCTAACGGTACAGAAATTGATTTTTCAGCCGTAATGGCAAGATTGCGGCGGATTAGGGCGGGAATTAGCGATGTTGATTCTGTGGAACGCTACCAGCACACTTTAGGAGTGGATGTTTTCCTAGGTTCCGGTCGCTTTACTAGCAATTCTACCATAGAAGTTGCAGGTCAAACTCTTAAATTCAAAAAAGCAGTAATTACCACAGGCGCAAGGGCGCTAGAACCGCAAATTCCCGGTTTGAAGGAAGCTGGATATTTGACAAATGAAACTGTATTTAACCTCACAGAAAAACCTCAGCGTTTGGCGGTAATTGGCGGTGGGCCGATCGGCTGCGAATTAGCCCAATCTTTTCGGCGCCTGGGTTGCAAAGTCGTGTTGCTGCACAAAAATGCTCAGATTTTGGACAAGGAAGATGTCGATGCTGCTACCATTGTGCAGGAAGCTTTTGTCAGGGAAGATATTCAATTAATTTTAGACTCAAAAATAGAGCGCGTTGAACAAACAAATGCAGGCAAAGTAGTTTATTATCAATCTCAAGGTAAGGAAGCGTCGGTAACGGTAGATGAGATTATTGTCAGCGTAGGGCGATCGCCAAACGTGGAAGGATTGAACCTAGAAACTGTCGGCGTGGAGTACGATACAGAAAAAGGCGTCTTTGTCAACGACAATTTGCAAACAACCAATCCCCGCATTTACGCCGCCGGTGACATTTGTATGAAGGATAAATTTACCCATGCTGCTGATTTTGCCGCCAGAATGGTCATCCAAAACACCCTGTTTTTCGGACGCAAAAAGCTCAGCACTTTGACGATACCTTGGTGTACTTATACTAGCCCAGAGGTGGCGCGCGTCGGAATGGGCGATCGAGAATTGCAAGCCGCGGGGATTGATGTCGATACGTTTTTGATTCCTTTCGATACAGTCGATAGAGCAATTATAGATGGTGAAGATGAAGGTTTTGTGAAAATTCACGTCAAGAAAGGCAGCGATAAAATATTAGGTGCAACTATTGTGGCGCGACACGCGGGAGATATGATTAGCGAGATTACTTTAGCAATGGTAAACAATATTGGTTTAGGAAAAATTGCCAGCGTCATTCATCCGTATCCAACGCAAGCCGATGCGATTCGCAAAGCCGGGGATGCCTACAATCGTACTCGCTTGACTCCCTTTGTGAAAAATTTGTTCAATAAATGGCTGGCTTGGACGCGGTAAAAAATGCCATTATAATTTACGCACAAATTGTATCTAATCTTGTGGGATGGGCTTCTAGCCCGTCCGAAACATAAAAGTTAAAGGTGAAACAAATTATGTATGTTGATGTTTCTTGTGGGATGGGCTTCTAGCCCGTCCCGAATATGCAATTTAAATGTGAAATAGCCTATTTTTCAGTTTCTGTTTCCGTTTCTATTTCAAAGGTAACACCTTCATACAAAAGTGCGATCGCCAACTCAAATTCAATACTTGACAAAGTTACAATCTCTCCAGCACTATAAGAATAGTAAAGCCACATTTTACCCTCACCCCGACAGTAACGTTCAACGGAGATTTTTTCAGAATCAATCAAGATATACTCTTGTAAAGTCGGAATTTTCAGGTAAGCCGTGAATTTTTCATCCCGATCCTTACCACTTGTACCGGGCGAGAGAACTTCCACAATTAGTTTCGGATGTTGAATAAACTTGCGCGCATTCATATCTTCAGGATCGCAACTAACTATCACATCCGGGTAATAGTAACGGCTGCGAGGACTGACTTGCAATTTAACATCTGACACGTTCGCGCGACAACCTCTAGAACGCAGATGAGGGCGCACAGCCGTGTAAAAATTAAGTGCAAGATCGTTATGGGGAATTGTACCGCCAGTCATCGCAAAGACTTCGCCGTTGACATATTCGTAGCGAATGTCTTGTTGCGCTTCCCATTCGAGATATTCCTCGAAGGTCATCCTTGGGGGTTGTTGGGGAATAGCTATCATATTGACAGTTGACAGTTGACAGTTGACAGTTGACAGGTAAAATTTGGATTCAATCTTACTTCGATTGTAGCATCACGGCCAGGGCGATTTATCGCCCGAATCCATCCTTCGTTAAAAATCCCCTTCATCTACTTGAAATACAGTCAATCCCAACGATCGCCACATATCAACCACCTGCTGGCGATCGTCCAATACAAACTTAACATTATATTGCCCTGCAATCTGCTGCCGATAGATTTCCTCCTTCATAATCGCATCCTTCCTCATATCCCCAGTTTTCCGCATATAGAGACCTGCATAATTCACCTCGTATTGCCGCAACCATTGTTCAGTCTGAGGTTGACAGTCATCGGTTCTGCCCGATACTACGATAATATTAACGCTAGACTGCCACTTGCGGATGGTATCTAGGACAGGCTGATTCGGTAAATCGCGATCGCACTTTGAAGCATCAAAAGGATTTCTACCATTGAGAAGCGCTAATGTACCGTCCATATCCACAAGAATTGCATCCGGCAAATCCGGGTTATATTCCGGCGGCGCAACCGGAACCCGCACGTACTTATTGTACATCTTCATTATCACATCTTTACCCACCGAATTAAGTCTTTTCAAATCCCGTTTAATACACTCCTCCACCGGAACTTGCAGGAAAGAATCATTAACTTCAACGATGGCTTTACCCTTAACCAACTCTTTGATATGTTCGATATGCGGCCCGAAATTAGTATCGTCCACAATCACGTGCTTGCCACTTTCCAAAGCCATCAGAATAATCGTATCTCTCAACTGCACAATAAACTTTTCATTCGCCGGAGACCAATGAGAAGCGTGAGCCATTTCTCGAAGTAAATCTTTATTGCTACGCACCCATCTTGCAGGTTCAGACAGCAGCAATTCTCTCGCAAATAGAGATTTTCCAGAAGCAGGTAAGCCGACAAGTACAATAACTCTTTTCATAGTAATGGGTAATGGATAATTGGTAATTTGCAACTTAATTCTTTAGTCCGCGGAGGCGGACTTTGTTTGTGTAGTAGCGGTTTCAACCGCCGATTCTCTGCGAACCTCACAAACCTAAATTGATATAATCTAAACCCAATAACTCCTCTATCTTATGAATCGTAACATCGCGGAGAGCTTCTTTCACTCCCGCAACCCTGCGAGCCCGCAAAGAAAACAAAATCCCAGAATATGGCAAATGCTTCACAGCCAAGGCAAAATCTTTCTGAACTTCGATAGATTCGTGCTGTCTGTAAACCTCCTCGATTTCTTGAACTAACAATTCATATTTACTCTTAACTTTTTGATACAAGTCAATCCACTCGGGAAAATAAGCTAAAAACTCTTCTCCTTCATTAGTCAAAACAATTTCGATCATCCGCCGCGTCGAAAACCCTTCGCGAAGGTGGGAAATCGCCACATATTGCGGAGACTTAACCTTAACTCGGTTGAAGTTAGCATCGCAGATAATATACCCTTCTAAATCCATTGGATCTAAATGTTGAGCTGCTTCGATAACTTCTTTCCAGCTAGTTAAAGGATACGAATTGACTACTTTCCAGACATATCTGTTTGCCCAGAAAAGGGGATCTGTTTCTCGCAAGGTTTCAGTATTGCGAACCCCGTGCAGCACGATATCATTGTTTTTTTGCTGAACAACTATTCTATTATAAGGTGTCATCAACTCAAAGATAAAACACTCATCGGTTGCTTCCGGTAATTCATAGCCCAATTCTTTCCAGACTTTCCAAAACAGTTCGGCAAAGCTAAATCCAAAACCATTAACTTCACCCGCTGCATCGGGAGTGCCGCTAGATTGCACTCTCCATTCTCCCTGATAAAAATACAGTACAGTCAGAGAACCGTCTAACTTTTCATAAACTTTGGCGTGACTCCAATCAATCGCTGTGGCGTGGCCTTCCCCGTAATTAAAAAATTTGTCGTAGGGATAAGAAACTATTTCCCAGTTTTGAGATGAATCTAAAATAATACCTCGACACTGCTGGACTATTTTTTCGCCCAGCGGGGATTCTATCTGCGAGTATTTCAGGCAGACTAGATGAGGATATTGGCGGTGGCGGGTAACTTTGATATGATAAGTTTCGCACAAAGTTTCTAATCCGTGCTGGCGTAAATACTCTTGCAGTTCCACGTTTGACTCCTAAATTACTCGCCTTCTCTATTTTATCGGAAATTGCATATTTCCGTGCATTTGTAAAGAAAATTTAAACTTGCTTTTTTCCTGAATGCCTGTTGTGGCTTTTGTATTTGGGAGTTGTGTTGTAAATTAAGTGAACACGCTTGGGTGCCAAACTGGACTGTTTCGACATTGAGGACGAAAATAGTGAACAATAAATTATTACTTTTGGCGACTTCTGCGTGCGTATTGACTGCTTTAGTACCTGTATCGCAAGTTTTCGGTGCGGGCAAGTTGCCGCAGATGCTGGCGGAAACAAAGCCTGTTGCTAAAGCTGATGCTGCCGTGCCTGTAAGTGAAATTTTGCCAAAGTTAAAAGGCAAAACGCAAGTACCTATTTTTATCCCCAGCTTGGTTCCTGTTTCGCAGAAACTTTACTATCGAACCCAAAGTAAACCCGACAGCTATATTGTTTCTATGGAGTTTACAGCAGATTGCAAAGGTACGGGCGCTTGCACTTTTGGGGAAATTAGAGGTCAAAAAGGTGGTGAGTTTTCTACTAAAATGGAAGGGGTAACTAAGACATTAAAAACTGTTCAACTTGCGGGCGGAGTGAAAGGAAATTTTCACGACGGTTGCGGGGCTTACTGTACGGCTAATCTTGAGTGGAAAACTCAGGGTTTTATGTATACTCTAGCCATTAGAAATGGAGGTGAAGCAGATTTAATTAAGATTGCAAATTCTGCTATTCAAGCTGGTAAACGCTAAGATAATTTGCGATTTTGTAGAGAAACGAAGCAATTTTAGTCCTGGCGATTGCTTCGTTCCTCGCAATGACAGAGAATATTATATATTTTGGGAGCCTTGAAACCAGTTAAGCTGGGGAAGCAAGAGAGAATGGTTGTGATGTCTACAGGGAAATCAGGATGAGGGGAAAAGGACTATTTTGGGCGATTTTTGCTGGTGTGGTGACTGCTTTGCCGATCGCACTTTTGACGCCCAACTCCGCGTTAGCACGTCCAGAAGTGTCTGTGACAGAAATTCGCTGGTTTAATTATACTTCCAAAGATGGCTGGCAATCCATCCAATTTATTGTGCCCGATCGCAATACTGCACAATCTACCAGCAGCCGCAAGCTGCGCCCCTACGACGTTCATCTTGCCAAGATGTTCGAGATTTCGCGTTTTTTGTGCGATCGCGATCGCACTTCTGAAGGTTACAATTGGTCTTACCAAGCCGAAAATGGCAACATTGACATGGGAATCTTCAAAATTAGCTGCGAGAAAGCCCGTTCCACCGCCATAACTTACGGATTAGGCAAACTCGAAAATACAGTCATTCGCCGCAACTTCGATCAAAAAGACGGCCGCCCTTCTCTTGCAGTTGTAAAATATTCAATTCCCACTCTGAACGTTGCTAAAAATAGAGTTTTACAGTGGAGAGATTATGTCCAAAAGTTTCCCCCAATCCCCAATAAGTCAGGTACAAATCAAGCTAAAACTCGTTTTCCTGTAAGTAACATTTTTGGGCAAATCAAAGGCAAAACACGAGTACCAGTTTTTCTGCCGAGTATGCTTCCTCTATCGGATACTCAGCAACTTGATTTTGATATCAAAGCTGGCTCCCACGGCTACATTGTTGGAATGTATTTCGGCAAAGGATGTCGCGGGGGAGCCTGTACTTTCGGCACAATTGAAGCGAAAAGAGATGAACCGATTTCGCCTCCTTCGCAATTGCCGAGAGATACTTACAGAAGTATTGAATTAGCAGGCGGAATGAAGGGAACTTATTTCAATAGTTGCGGTAATTACTGCATTGCTTCTGTTGAGTGGCAAAGGCTGGGGGTGTTGTATCGAGTAAGTCTCAAAAACGGACGGCAGTCAGATGTTGTTGCGATGGTAAATTCTGCACTTCAAGCAGGACAACGTTAATACTATTTTCGATTTTGTATTAGGTACGTTGTTGCGCTTTAGCGCTCGGAACGAAGCATAAGCCCTAGCCCTTTCAGGGCGGCTTCGCCAACGGGCAGGCTTCGCCAACGCAGTATCTATTTTTCATAGGGTTTTACCCCCAGGGCAGTCTTAAGTAAACCGTATTGTCTTATAGACAAGAGAAGAGCGCTAAAGCGCAACAACGTACCTTAATAACCTACATTTGTTTCGCGATCGACACGACATAAAAAGTAACGGGCTACATCAAGAGCATTTTTCATGGTTTTATGACTTTAGTAATTTGATAAATTAACTTTTGATGGTACTCTATTAGCCCGGTTCAGAAGTTCGATCGCAATTACATCGCCCTTTTCCCCTCCTGTCTATATTTCTCTCTCCAAATCCCGCCACCTTTGAGCTAACTCTGCCGCCGGCTTCTACCGCGTTCATCCGCATTAACTCTAGGAAAATCATACATCCTCGGCTGCCTTTGGCTCGAAATGCCGATCGACTCAAGCCACCCAAGCCAACGCAAAATTGGAAACACCCTTAAAGCTCGCTGCTGCCGATCAATATCTGGTATTACTATTTTATCGCCCGAATTGTCCCAACCAGCAATTAAAGTCCCCACCTGCGGTACGCTAGATCAGGTGAATATACTGGCTCATTTCAAGCTATCCTGCGATCGATCTTATGTCCCCAACCACATCTGCCCCTTCCCGAACCGTCCGCATCGGTTCCCGCAAAAGCCAACTCGCCCTCGTTCAAACCCACTGGGTGCAAGCAGAATTACAGAAACGCTTCCCGCAACACACTTTTGAAGTCCACACCATGTCCACCCAAGGGGACATAATTCTTGATGTCGCCCTCGCTAAAATCGGCGACAAAGGACTTTTCACCAAAGAATTAGAAACGGGAATGCTGAACCGTGAAACGGACTTTGCCGTGCATTCCCTCAAAGATTTACCGACCAACTTACCCGAAGGTTTAATATTAGGATGTGTCACCGAACGGGAAAATCCCGCTGACGCCCTGGTAGTTCACTCCAAGCACAAAGACAAGCAACTTGACACCCTCCCCGAAGGTGCAGTAATCGGCACTTCTTCCCTCCGTAGGCTGGCTCAACTGCGGCACCATTTCCCTCATTTTGTATTCAAAGATATTCGCGGCAATCTCAATACTCGACTCGCTAAATTAGATGATGGCGGTTACGACGCGATTATTTTAGCAGTTGCCGGACTCGAAAGATTGGGAATGGGCGATCGCATCCACCAAGTTATCGATCCTGAAATCTCCCTCCACGCCGTCGGACAAGGTGCTTTGGGCATCGAATGCCGCGCCGGAGATCCAGAAATCCTGGAAGTTATTAAAGCTCTCGAACACTCCGAAACCGCCCAAAGATGTCATGCTGAACGCGCATTTCTGCGGGAATTAGAAGGCGGCTGTCAAGTACCCATTGGCGTCAATACCAATATAGAAAACGGTCAATTAACATTAACTGGAATGGTATCCAGTCTCGACGGCCAGCGATTCGTCAAAGATACTGTTTCCGGCGCAGCCGAGACTGCTGAAATGCTGGGAATAGACCTCGCTCACCGCCTGCGCGCCCAGGGAGCGAGTGTTATTTTAGAGGAAATCTTTGTCGAAGTTCAACGCGGTTCATAAATGCGATCGACATCTGTTTTTCACGGCTTTGAGACGCGATTTATCGCATTTGGTAAAATAAAAATAACTGGCGGTTCGCTTTTGTTTTGACAGGTACAATAGCAGTCTGATTGTAGATTTTAGATGGTGATTTTAAATAAAATTGCCAAATTCACAAATATCTGACTAATTTAGGATGCTCCGCAGGATGTTGAGAAGCCCGGTTTATGGATAGATACCTTGCTGTAAAGCCCAGGATTTTTCGTAGCAACTGGGTTTCTTTGCATCAGCCCTATCATTGTCAATATACAATCCAAAATCTCCAATCAAACATCGACAATAAATCAACAACCTATTTCAGGGAAATGCAAAATATGAGCGCTCAGGAAACTCAATTAAAGCTAGAATTGGCAAAAGTTCAGCAACTTTATCGCAAAATGCAGGCAGATCGGAAAGCTTTGCAGCAGCAATTGAAAGAGTTTAAAACTCAGACAGGAAACTTTTCCGATGTCGTCGAGCAAGTCTTGCCTTCCGTAGTTTCAGTTTACGTGATGGATTGGGATACAGGAGAAGAAATTTCTTCCGGGAGCGGCTTTTTTGTATCTCCTGACGTAATTGTCACTAACTATCACGTTATCGAAGATATTGCCGATGAAGATTACTTCTACGAGGAAGATGAAGTCGAACAGGTTTTAGTGGAAACTTACGACGGAAAGTTGAGAATGGCAGAGGTGGTATTTACAGGTAATGCGGAAGAGGATTTAGCATTGCTGTTGATTACTGGTTTTATCATCGATCCGGCAACAGGGGAACAAGTGGAGTCTCCCGAAGAATATCCTCCCCTAGAATTGTCTTTTGATGTCAAAGTGGGCGATCGGGTAATTGCTGTGGGCAATCCTATGGGACAGTTTGCTGCAACTGTAACTCAAGGTATTATTAGTGCAATTCGCGAACCGGAAGAGTATGAGGTGGGCGAGGATGATGAGGATGAGATTGCCGAGGTGAAGGTGTTGCAAACGGATGCGGCGATTAATCCGGCAAATTCGGGCGGGCCCTTGATTAATATGGCCGGTCAAGTGGTTGGGGTGAATACGTGGGGGTTGGAAGATGCTGATACTATTAATTTGGCGATCGCCTCCGTTGCATTGGATGACTTCTTGGCTGGATTTGAAGAAACTTTTGAGGGTGAACCTGATGAGGAATAGTCGCTAGTTGTCGGTAATCTGTGATTCGGGCGATCGCACTTTTTGTGAAAAGATGTGAAAAGGGCGATCGGCTCAAACGACGGTTCAAGCAAATAGTAGGTTTTTTGCGATCGTCTTAGGTTTTGGGAGAGATGTACCGTCTCCCTGATATTCTTCAACTAAAAGCTCTAATACTTTAATCATACATAGCGATCGCCCTTCTCCCAAAAAAGCGATCGCCCTCCCTCCCATACATTCACAGCGATCGCCCTTACACACAAAAAAGCCGTCCTTCTAGCGATGAGTATTGGATATTTATTATGCGGCCTCGGTCAAAGTTCTGACACGCAAAACTTCATTAGACATTAACGGTTCAATTTCCGACTCAGCTAAAGTAATTACAGCTATAGTTTCACCTAAAGCATTAAAAACTTCAAGACTGTAGCCATCCTCATCGGGGTGGGGATGATGCTCAACAATAGTGGCAATATCTCCTCGACAGAGTTTGTACTTGGGTACATCGGTTCGTAATGCTACTCTTTTAAACAAGGGAAATTTCATTTTCATAGCTCCTTATACATCACATTGCCAATTTTTATGCTATATTTGATTGGGGTTCATCTGTTTAATAAAAATAATTAATGTATGAATTTGCGCTTTTATATCGATCCTGAAACTGATTTACCTCATATCTATGAGCATGGAGTTAATGAGGTAGAAGTTGAGGATATACTGAGAAAGCCAGGTGAGGATCGTTTGGGGCGCGAAGGTACGCGGGTAGCTATTGGTCAAACTATAGATGGTCGTTATCTTAAGATAGTTTACGTTCCTGAACCTGAGTCATATAGCGCTTTTGTTATAACAGCGTATGAGTTAACAGGTAAACCTTTGAGTGCTTATAAACGCCGACAACGTGGTAGGTAAATATGGCAACACAAAATCAATTTCCCTTGAGTTGGGATGAAAAACGAGTGCGCCAAACGATCGAACATTACGATCGACAGTCAGAAGATGAAGCAGTAGCAGAAGATGAAGCAGCGTTTGACAATAAAGATCAAGCGTTTGTCCAAATTCCTTTGGAGTTATTACCGTTAGTTAGAGAGTTAATCGCTAAACATTATGCCAGTGTTTAAGACCAGATAAATAAAGGCGATCGCACTTCGCATCCAGAAAGGCGATCGCTCTTTTTTTACCGCAAATTAACGACGAGGAAAGAAGGGCGATCGCCCTTCTTTCCAGAAAGGCGATCGCACTTCCCCAAAAAAGCGATGAGCTTGACAAAAGCGTAAAACAGGTGGTAATCTGAATAAGATGAATATAAATGGAAATTTTAATTATGCCAATTGCACAATTATTTCCTCTGCTTGGTCATTTATCCCGTGTGGATAAATTAAGAGTAATAGAATTTTTGGTTTCTGAGTTAGCAAAAGAAGAAGATTTGGCTAACTTAGAGTCTAAAGATAATTATTTTGAGATGTTGCATAATTCCGATGAAGGAGCACGTCAATTGGCACAGTTTTTAGAGGAACAAAAGCAACTGCAAAATGCTTAATGGTGAAAAATACTCTTTTGCCTCTAAATTCGATCGCTTTGGCGAGGTATCTTATGCGCCTTATTTACCGATAATATTAAGCTATCGAAACCAGTCAATTGAAATGATGGGGTTGCTGGATACTGGGGCAAGCATGAATGTTTTGCCTTATGAAATTGGTTTACAATTAGGGGCTGTTTGGGACGAACAAACCTTTGTTATTTCTTTATCTGGAAATCTGGCAAATATCGAGGCTAGGGCTTTGTTGTTGTCAGGGACAGTCAGCAGGTTTGCACCAGTTAACTTGGCTTTTGCTTGGACTAGACAAAGAAATATGCCCATCATTTTAGGAAGGTTAAATTTTTTGGCAGAGTTTGATGTTTGTTTTTATGTATCTGAACTAGGATTTGAAATTGCGCCTAAGCAATCTCACTAATAGGTGGTTATAAGGGGTCGGCCTTCCACACAAAAGAGCGATCGCCCTTCCCATCCAGAAAGGCGATCGCTCTTTTTTGAAAGGGGATAAAAAGAGCGATCGCACTTGAAAAGACAAGGACAATTGCACTCAGCTACACCAGCAGATGAATTTAAACTGTCTAATCTTCAGTAGGACAATATCAGTCTATCATTTTGATAATGCGTGGGATGAGTTGGGTGGGGGCGGGTTTATCAAGATTATTGGTGGGTGGCAAAATTGATCGGCAAACCCGCCCCTACAGATTTTATTCAATATTTTACCATCAATTGTATCCCACATTTTACCATCCATGTAGGGGCGGTTTTATCAAGATATTTGACAGCCACCGCTCAATATCCACTATCCCAGTTAGGTGGACAAAGAATAGGCTTGTTTAAACCCAAGAAAGCAATTCTAGGATCGGTTTCCACCCCTTCCTGGCAAGATCCTGCGCGTGGGGCTAATCCACCAATAAACGTATTACAAATACCACATTGAGTTTTTCCATCTACAGGTCCGTCTTCTGTCATTACTGGTCCCTGGATAGCACATCCTCCCCGATTCATTGTCATATTATTGTACTTTTCAACACCTGTTACTCGACAGGCTCTCAACTGCTGTTGTGGAGGTTGTTGAGGTTGCTGTGCAGTTTGCTGTCCTTGAGGTTTTTCACGTTTTTTGCATAGATTTTTCCAAGGTCCATCAAAACCTGGAAGTTTAGCACCAGCTATTCCAGCAGCACCCAGAGGAGTTCTAACGCTTATGCGATTAGTAACATTAAGAGCTGTGAGTGTGTCTTGTCCAAACTTTCCTAGTTTTAGTCCTCTTCCAATAACTGAATTTAAGGGTAAAGGAGGAATACCGCCGAATACCATATAGCAGCCAACAGATCCTAAATAATGTAGCAAAAATATAAGGGGTGAAACAGAACTACCTATACCTGTGGCTACTGCAATAAGTGCGGCTGCTTGCATAAATGGAACAACATCGCATAAACCTCTTAATGTACCACATGCAATTTTATCTTCATATTGCGTATATCTATCAGTCCAACCCGCTACAATATTTGTCTTGTTACCCTTTTGTGATGGAGGCAACAAAATTATATTACTGGAGAGTAAAACCTCATTATTTGTTTTGCTTTGGAATGAATTGCTGTCAAGGGGAAAATCTTTTTGAATGTTTTTCCCTTCTTCCTGATAAATTAATCTTCCTGTTTTTGAGCTTAATTTTTCCAAGATCACGATTTCATTAGAACTACTTGTAGCAACAATTTTCTGGCCCCGCTCTTGAAAATCAAAGGAGTATGTCTTAGATCCACAAGCATCAGGAGTTGAAGGTACATATCTTGCAGTTTCAAAGAATGACTCACTATCAACAGTTTTAAAGGTAGCTGTAAGAATACAATCTTCAGGGCTTCTGAGAGTAAATTCAAAAGTGTCAGAGCTTAAAGCCCTAGCATCTGTCATTGTCACCCCGTCAGGTTCAATGGCTCTATCTGCTGAAGAACCCGAACCCGGATTATCAAAATCAGGACGCACCGGCTGATTCGGCCCCGGATCTTGAGGAAACGGCGGCGCTTGCGGATTACTCCCAGGCGGTACACTCGGTGCATCATCAAATTCCCCCGGAGCTCGCTGCACCAACCAATCCGAAATATTCCTTTCCACAGCAGGCGGAGTCGCCGCCACCACCCGATCGGACGAATTAACTAAATTCACCGTGCAAATAGTAGAATTAAAACTAAAAACCGTACAAAGTGCAGCCGATAAAGCCCGATTGACAAACGTACCAGGAGCCAGCAAAGCACTCATTAAAACAGCAATAAAACTGACAATACCCAGAGCAAAAAGACGAATACGACGCATAATTTACCTCACGTAAACAATTAACTAAACATCCGCATTCCGATCAATCTTGTAGGGGCGGGTTCGCCAAGATATTTGACACCCATCGACAAATTCGTCAACCCGCCCCCACCCCACGCAAAAATTAAAGAATTAATTGAATTTAACGGTGTGGGGGATGTTATTCGGGTTTATTCGTTGGGTGGGGGCGGGTTTATCAAGATTATCTGTGGGTGACAAAATTCATCGGCGAACCCACCCCTACGAATTTTATTCATGTTTTATTATCAATTTCATCCCTCATTTTGCCACCTCAATAAAAGCGATCGCCCTCACGCCCTAAAACGGCAAAATCCTCCGAATACCCCGTTGAATCACATCTTTAACAATATTTTTACCAAAATCTCCAAACCAACCCTGAGCCTCCCCAGGCTTTACCTCTTCCGCATCCACATTAGCTGGCGGTTTATTATCAATTTTAAAAGCAGATTTATCTATCCCCACCTGCGACATCATCCCCACAAAAGTATTAATCGGAATCGCTGAATTAAACCCCGTTTTCGCCTCTCCCGTATTTTGTCCACTCTCATTTTGAACTGCTATAAGACCGTCAGTATCTCCCTGTCCGTGAATACCAATCACTCGACCACTAACATCAAAAACAGGCCCGCCACTCATTCCCCGCCGCGTCACCGCAGCATAACGCATCGTATATCCTTGATCGTTACTTGACCGGACATTAGTAACTTGCCCATTGGTAAACTGATATTCTCGTTCTTGACTCCCCACACCCGCAGGTAAAGGATATCCCGAAATATAAACCCCCGATCCAATCGTTGCTTCATCGGAATTGCTAATCGGTGCAACGGAATATTCTTCGTCACTTTCAAATACCACAACTGCTAAATCCGGCCCGCTCTCATTATTCCGCAAACCCTTGACATCCGTCACCTTATGCTCTTTCCCCTTAGAAGTCCGAATCATAAATTCAGTATTAGGATTTTTCACGACATGATTTGCCGTTAGCACCGTGTATGTTTTACCTTTCTTAGTAATAATTACTCCAGAACCACTATCTCCTGGACTCAGGATATTGTTGATCTGTACTGTAGTGGGAACTGCTATTTGAGCGACTTCTTTAGCAGTTTTTGCCATGACAGGCTGGCTAATCATAATTGCTGCAACTGTTGCGGTTCCTGCTACGATCGCCGGAACATAATTAAAACGAGAAACTCCGAAATTCATAAATAACTCCCTTGATAATCTGAAACAAAATGTCAAATAATGGCGTACAAGTTCTAAATTTTGTAGGGCAATCCCTCCGTGGTTGCCCCAAATTTCGGGGATTTTGTAGGGGCAATCCCCCCGTGGTTGCCCCTAATTTAAGGGCGCGCACGGGGGCACCGCCCCTACAAAGAAACTCGCGCATAACGCAAATAGGTACTAATCGGAATTCCCCAACTAGAATTAACCATGAGTTCCAACATTGCTCCCGATGGCTCAGTTCCATCCTCAAAGGCATAAATTCCAAAATCTGGATCGCCGTTCTTCATCCGACCATTAATCCCAATTAAAAGCCCCCGATCGTTAAAAATTGGCCCGCCGCTCATCCCTACAGCAATATCATTTGTGTATCCCAAACGATATCCTTGAGCGAGGGATTTTGGTGGCAGCACCGATACAGCACCTTGGGTAAATCTAAATGCCCGAATTCCTTGCTCGAAAGTAGTTGTTAAACTGCGGCCCCGATACATCGGAAATCCGGCGGCAAATACGGGTTCTCCTACTCTTAATAAATCAGTGCTAATTTGGGCGACTTGATAGGTGTTGGAACTGCGAAATTGGACGATCGCCAAATCCGCATTTCCCAACTGTCTCGGAGCACCCAGCAGCCGATAACGCTCACCGTCCGGGGCGATCGCGGTATGCTGCTGGCTGAAACCGACAACGTGCCAATTTGTCAGCACCGTGTAAACTTGACCCTGCCGCTGGACGATCGCCCCGGAACCTGAAGCATCAGGCGTTAAAATACGTACCGTCGTTAGCTTTGCCAACCTTTCAACATCGGCATTTTGAGCATCAGTAACGGGAGAATTTGCGCTAACTGGTTGGGCAATAACGCTGCAACTAGCTGGAAAAATACTCAGCACAACCGCACAAACTCCCGTCAGTCCCAGTCTTCGCAAATTCATCACCTTAAAGCTCCCGCGATCCGGCACCAGTGCTCGGTTGGGTGGGGGCTACTCGCGGTTGCCCTGATGCGGGTTTTGGCGCAGCTACGGGCGCGATCGTACTTCCCTCGTCCCCCAACCTGCCGCTGACATCAATGAACGGAATACTGTCTTTGCTTTCAGACAGAGAAGGCGCACCCGCTTGTCCCTCCCGCCAAGCCAAGAGATTATTCAGTGTTTTCACTGCATCTTGATTCGGTTTCAGTGTAAATATCAATCCTTGGCAGCGGCCATTTACTTGGCTGGCAGTGCAAACCACTCGCTGTCCGTTCATTAGCCCTACAGTGATGAACTTAAGCTCTTTGTTACTGCGGAAAGTTTCCAGGCGACTGCTCACCTCGCGACAACGAGTCGCAGGATCGTACCCAGCACCGGAGAAATCATTAGAAACCCACCGAATCCAAGGTTCTCGATTTCCCTGTACGTTTTGATACATCGTAATCGGCACACCGCTTGAATTGTCGCACCAAAAACCGCGCTGTCCCGGTGCCGGTTGACTTTGAGCGGGTTTAGCGCTTAAAGATACGCTGCTAAGGGCGATCGCGATCGCCCCTACTGTCAAAGCAGTCATTGATTGCCATTTGCTCATGATTATTAACTTCTCTCAAAAAACTAATTATTTGCCAATAAACAACAAGCCGGAAAAGTGACAAATGCGATCGCACGGATCGCCTGCTGCCATTTCCCCAGCCCCGCGAAACTCACATCCGTCACAGACTAGGTTTTATGTCACCTATATTCAGTTGATTCAAACTTTAATGCTGTCAGCCCTCACAGCCGTACAGCCTAGATGCACTTTAGGGTTGAAAAACCCTAAAATGATATTTTACATCATTCTCTTCTATTTATCAATACCCCAATGCAAAAATTTTATTAGCGATCGCCCTCGGTTGAAAAACCCCATTTATTTAGCAGATCCCGGTAAGGAAACAGCAATGCCACGTCCCTACAGATATCGCGTAAAATCTAGCTGTTAGCGTGTTTAACCTGACGGATTAGCGTAATAGCCCGATCGCACTTTACCTTCTCGACTTCCACTCCTCAACATCTTCATCAGTAATAAAATACCGATAATGAGTCGAACCCTTAACAGTAGTTACCCGAATCAAATTTTTCTTCTCCCTCTCACTCTCAATAGTCACCTCTCCAAACCCAGTTTTTTCCCAAGTTTCCGACAGAATGTCCTCGATTTTATCAAAAACCAGATTAATCGGATTATCCCTACTTTCTCGCCCCGATCGCATATCTGTTTCCACCTTCTGACTGGACTTAGATTTACTATTACTGTCTCCCGCTTTCTCAGCCCGATCGCCCGCAGCATCATTTGACACAAACCCCATAGCTTTTTCCTCCCCAAACTTCAGCTTCTATAGGTGTTTAGGAAAAAGCCTTCTGTTTTTACCAGAAAGAATTGGTTGAAAGCCCGCCCGTCGGAGCGGGAGAAATTAAAATCAGACTATTCATTACCCCAATCCTCTTCCTTCTAGGTAGAGGTCGCTCTCAAACTGTCAACTGTCAACTGTTGAAGCATATTGGCAAGTTTTGCAACAATAATTTACACCATCGCCCCCAGCGCCATTCATACATAGTCAGGTACAATACGTGCGATCGCAATCAGTACGTCCGCCATTAGCAATTCCCAGTATTTGTATCGGAATTATCAAAACATATCTTATCTACCAGAAACTCCATACTTCCTACCTCTAAGGTCGATTTGAGACTAGAGATTTGAGACAAGAAATTTGAGATTTCCTTCACAGCCTCTACTAAATGCTTGAACCGAGCACTAAAAAAATTGCTTAACCATCGACAATAGAGATTTATACTTGTTTTTTGGACGGCACGTTAACATTGTGTCCCTCGCCATTTAAACTTGATCTAGCCTAACTATCCCAAGGAACACAAAAAAATAATGCGAATTTTATTTGTATCCGCCGAAGCAGCACCCCTAGCCAAAGTGGGCGGTATGGGCGATGTCGTCGGCGCTTTGCCTAAATTTCTGCGCCGCATGGGTCACGATGTCCGCATCTTCATGCCCTACTACGGCTTCGTCCCCGACAAAATGGACGTTCCCAAAAAACCTGTTTGGAATGGGGCGGCCATGTTCCAAAGCTTCTCCGTCTTTGAAACTCTTTTGCCGGGAACCGATGTACCTTTATACTTATTGCAACATCCATCTTTCTTACCACGCCGGGTTTACGGCGGCGTAGATGAAGATTGGCGGTTCACTTTCTTTGCCAATGCTGCCGCTGAATTTGCCTGGAATCACTGGAAACCACAAATTATGCACTGTCACGACTGGCATACGGGGATGATACCTGTTTGGATGAAGCAAGACCCCGATATCAGCACAGTTTTTACTATTCACAATTTAGCTTATCAAGGGCCGTGGCGCTGGCGTTTGGATCAGATGACTTGGTGCCCTTGGTATATGCAAGGTCACAATACAATGGCTGCGGCTGTACAGTTTGCCGATCGCGTAAATACAGTTTCGCCCACCTACGCCGAACAAATCAAAACCCCAGCCTATGGGGAAACTTTGGAAGGTTTGCTATCTTTCCTCGGCGGCAAAGTATCAGGTATTTTGAACGGAATTGATACAGAATCTTACAACCCAGAAACTGACAAGTACCTCCACCAACAATTCAGTGTTGATACTATTGACAAGCGCCCAGTTAACAAAATTGCGCTGCAAGAAGAAGTCGGTTTGGAAGTGAATAAAAATGCCCTGTTAATCGGCATGGTGACGCGGCTAGTAGAACAGAAGGGGCTGGATTTGATCATTCAAATGCTCGATCGCTTCATGGCCTATACCGACGCTCAGTTTATTGTACTCGGAACTGGCGATCGCTACTACGAAACCCAACTCTGGCAAATGACCGCCCGCTATCCCGGCCGAATGTCCACCCAATTACTCTACAACGACGCCCTCTCCCGCCGCATTTACGCAGGCTGCGACACCTTCCTGATGCCCAGCCGTTTCGAGCCCTGCGGCATCAGCCAAATGCTCGCCCTCCGCTACGGTTGCGTCCCAATGGTGCGCCGCACCGGCGGTTTAGTCGATACTGTATCTCACAACGACCCGATTAATGATACCGGCACAGGTTACTGTTTCGATCGCTACGAACCCCTCGACTTATTCACCTGCATGATCCGAACATGGGAAGGTTTCCGCTACAAAGATAAGTGGAAAGAACTGCAAAAGCGCGGCATGAAAGAAGATTTTGGCTGGGACATTTCTGCCAGAAAATATGTCAACTTGTACAGCGAAATTCTCGGCATCTCACCAGACGAAATCGCACCGGAACCGGAAACCGAATTAATCATTGGTAAAGGTTAATCTCTTTCTTTGTAGGGTGCGTCAGGCGTTATTGTCGCTTTAATGAGTAGGATATTTGCTGACGCACCCTACAGTAACTGTAATAGTGAAGTTGATTCACGTCCGCATCATCACCAATTACCAATTACCAATTACCAATGCCCAATGCCCAATGCCCAATGCCCAATTCCCAATTAATCAACAAATACATCCAAAGGTAAATGACCGTAAGTCCCGCTAACTCCACCTTCTTCAGAAGATTGGCACGATACTAACACGCCCCGATAAGTTCCAGGATAGCCATCAACATAATACGAACCCTTCAAAGTATTGAACTTAATATAAACCGAACCAGTAAATGCAGCAAAAGCGCTTGGATCTAAAACAGGATCATATCCCAAAGCCTTCAAATAAGTTGCTAAAGCTGCAAAACCCTCATCCGTCGAAGTCGCGCAAACTCCCAGCATTTGGTAATCCGACAAACTTGCTACCAGCAAAATCGCTTCACGCAGCGCCTGTTTTTCCAGCGGCGATGCTACAGATTGCATATCCAGACAAGTGAAATCTTTGAGGATTTGCTGTGCTGCTTCTACAGTTAGGGTAGTCGGGTTTTGAGTAGACATCAATTGCTCTGATATTTCCAAAAAGTACGATCGACACTCGGGTACTCGTCAGTCGATTTTAGATTTTAGATTTTAGATTTTAGATTGACTCCATAGATGAATCTGGGAGATCCAACCAAAGTCTAAATTTGGGGAATCTTTACGACTCCTGTCAAGGGCTTGCATCCCTATCCAGGTGAGGTCAACGGATTTCTGCCATTGCAACCCTCGATCGACAGCCGTAACACTCGCGCCAGCCCCGATTATAACGCATTTTGGGTTCTCGGAAGCATTTTGGGCGATCGGCTTACGGCATCCACACTCTACCTAGATTCCAAAGAAATACCAAAAAAAATGTCAAGTTAGCTGAATTTGCCTCTATTAATGGTAGAGGTAAAAAGCACACAACTTGGTAAAGAAAGTATGAGCTTCGAGCAATTGTTAGAAAACATAAAATTCCTGGAAAATTTTCTTTTTAGACTGCTACACAAAGTCAAACTGATTTACTTATTGGTGATATTTGCCATCAGTATAGGTATTTCTGGCTGGACAGTAGAATCTAACTTCACCAGAATCCCTATAATCGGTTTTCACAACATTGTAGACACTCGCAATCCCGCCGACTTACCACCTCGGAGGCTCGCTTTTCCCACTAACTACACCAAACAAGACTTGTCAGTATTTTTAGAATATCTAATTAAAGAAAACTATTGGTTTTTATCATCTCAAGACTTGTACGTATACTTTATTGACAAGTCGCAGCCAATACCCGCTAAAAATCTCGGTCAAAAACCAATCATGATAACCTTTGACGACGGCTACAAAGGCGTTCATGAAAATGCACTTCCAATATTAGAAAAGTTGTCTGTAACCAACAAAGAAAAGGGTAAATTTGTGTTATTTGTCAACCCTCACTTTTTAGGTATTGATATGGGCAAAGATTTTTTAGCACACACTACTTGCAACGATTTAAGAGATGGATATCAAAAAGGTTTTTATGACATTCAGTCACACGGTTTTACTCACAAAGACTTAACTAAGGTGAGCGGAAAAGAATTAGAATTTGAAATTGCAAAATCTAAGTTAGAGTTGAGAAAATGTCTGGGGGATTTAGACAAAAATAAAGTTATCGGCGCTCACATCGCCTATCCCTACGGCGCATCAGACTCGGAAGTGGAAGATATTTTGCCTAAATATCATTTAAGTGGCTTTTTGTACAATGACCATTTATTTAGAGTAAACCGACTGGAAAATAACTACCGCATCTCTCGCATCACTGTCGATAAAAATACGTCGCCTACAGATTTAATTAGGATAGCCAAAAGAGCTTCTACTTTGAGAAAGAAAGAGTGGCTTTAGGCAGCATTTCGGGTTTTTATATCTCTTTGATTGGGCGAGTTGATGTATCCCCAGAGCCACTGAGGCGCGCGTCTATTGTGTCATCTGGAAAACAAACTATAGCGGTTCTTAATCGTGGTTAGGTATCCCCGATGCCCTGTTTGGCCGATGCCCCATGCCCATGAGTACCTCATCTTTCTGAGAAAGGCTATAGTAGTTTTTATCGGTGTTTTCACGTTTAGATCAGTCCGCGTTTTTTCAGCTTTGCTAGCGCATCTTCAGCCGCATTTTTCTCAGCATCTTTCTTGCTTTTACCTTTACCTTCTCCATAGGATTTGTCTCCAACATAAACTTTAGCGAGAAATTCGGGCTGATGGGGCGTTCCTCCTGCTTGGACTGTCACGTATTTGGGCGGAGTCGTGTCACCGTTGGCTTGTACCCATTCTTGAAAGCGGTTTTTCGAGTCTACAGTCGATCGCGTTTCCACCACATTGTCGGGAACAGAATCAAACATTTGCCACACAAACTCGCGAACTTTGTCCATATCTTCCGTGTCGAGATAGTAAGCGCCAATGAATGCTTCAAAGGTGCTGCTGAGCAAATTTGGATTAGTAATTCCACCTTCTCGATAAGCTCCTTTGCCGAGCCGCATTTTTAAGTCTAAACTGATTTCAGTAGCAAATCTGGCTAATTGTTTTTCATCTACCAATGCAGAACGGCGGCGAGTCATTTGATCTTCTCCCATTTCTGGGTGACGCTGATAGAGATATTCGCCGCTGAGAAATGTCAGCAAAGCATCGCCAAGAAATTCTAAGCGTTCGTTGTCTGCTTCGCGGAATGTGGGGTTTTCGTTGACGTAGGAACGGTGGGTTAGTGCTTGGCGCAGCAGTTTTTCATTCTTGAATTGGGGAATCGTTATTTGGAGTTCTTGTGTTTGATTAGTTGATGGCATGGGAGTTTGATAATTGTTATTGATTTTGGAGTTTCTTGTTGTTATGTTGGCGGACATGAAAGAGCCGCAGATGGCGGTTGGTTTGGAGAATCTAGTTTATCAAATAAACTAGATTTTTGCTATCTGCGGCGGGGTAAATGTCGAGGTTGTTTATGCTGTGACTTTGTAAGTCTCGATCGACTTTGGCAATTCATCGATCAAGTAAAATCTATCTGCAAGCTTTTTGAGATTGTGACTATCATTACCTTTGCGGGCAACAATTATTACCTTCTTCCCCTTTTCATGCAGCTTCTGAATCAAAATCTCACCGTAGCCGTCTCCAGAGACAATAATAAATGTGTGTGGGTATAGGCTACTTGAAGCCTCACTAAAGCAGTCTGCTGACAAATGAAAGTCTACAGCATTTTTAATGTTTTGGGATACATGAAAACATTCAAAATTTTGAGAGCGCAAATTTACTTGTGCTGCCTTATTTTGTTGTTGCCAATTATCGTAAACTTTGCGGTTAACTACATATCCAAATTTATTAGCCAAGAGCAATAAATCTGGGGATAGTTTTAAGGTTGGGATGTTTTGATAATCCCAATAAATGGAAACTAAAGCTTGCTGTTGGTAGATTAATCCATTTGAGGTTCGATGAGTGTCCATTTGAGTAATTCCTAAAATTTGGTGGGCTGGACAGCCTCGACATATCACGCATCTAGCATTAATGGAGTGTTGTCTGTGGATTTGCTCAAAAATGAACATCTCGGCACAAGACAATCTGTTACCATAAAACACTTTGATTTTGTAGGGATTTGATTAGCGTCTTAGCTACAGGGTTGATAGAACTGTAACGAGCTTAGTAGCAGCCCGTTGAAGGGAAATCTAACTCTATAATGTTTCGATTTATGTCAAGCTTGTATTAACTTGTTAAAACGACATTAGACTTAATTTCCGCTCAACGGGATTCTAGAAACTTGCTACAGTTCTATCAACCGTGCAGCTAAGACGACTCAATCAACATTCCTTAATTTTGAATGCGATATTTAGTTTTAGCTCTGCCTTTAATCTAGCTTTTTGAATTTTTGATGTCAAGTATTTAGTAAAAATTATTTTTCTGACATTCTTAGACCTCTGAGCAATATTTTCGTGAACCTGACACCGATCGCAAGTTACGCGCTTGCGACAAGAGTGAAACCCCGTTTCTACGAGATTTGGCGACTACTCACAGAACATATCGGGAGAAACCCGGTTTCTCACCCCCGTGCGATCGCCCACAAGCCCCTCTACACGTCGATTCATCCTGCTGACAAGCAGCATTTGAAAAATAAATGTAAAAATATGTTGCAATGTTTCTTTCGCTATGTTAAGTTTAGTTACATAAGGTTGAAATACAACGAGGTTTATGGTCATGGAAAACAAAGACGCAAAAGTAGGCTTCACCGAGTTCGCTGAAACCTGGAACGGTCGTTTGGCAATGCTAGGCTTTGCGATCGGCTTAGCTACCGAATTCCTCACCGGTCAAGGCATTCTCTCTCAAATCGGTTTGATGTAATCAGCTTAACTCCATACAAGAGCTGTAATTTGTGGGGGCGATCGACCCCCTTACAAGTGCGATCGCCCGCACGCAAATAAGTCCCTTCACTCACAGTGAAGGGACTTTTGCATTTTTTATTAAAAAGTCAAACCGATGGCACAATCAAAAAACTTTTTCGTCTCAATATTTATCGTCAGTCAAACTCGATCTTTCCTAAGCAATTCCTACTGAATCCAAAATTCTCGCTTTAGGAGTCAAACCAGTAAGCTTCACCAAGCCTTCTTGTTTGTGAGTCCGCAGGCTGTTACCTAAAATCATCTCCGACAGATCCGGCATTTCCTGCCAGCAGCGCGAGCAGAACCAATAAACGCGATTGTGGCGAGCGTGGCGTAGCAATTGAGAGGAGCAACAAGGGCAACTATTCATGATATTTTAAACCTTCTTTAAGATATGGATCGATAAACCAATTGATTACAGAGATTGAGGAATGCCGCTGTATCTCTACTCCAGGCACAACAATAAAAAAGCTCTTTTCACTCCAAACTTTGAGCGTCTGACAAGTAGCACTTTTGGATGCCCAACAGCAACACCACAATTAGAACCTGAACGCCCCAAGGAGCCCAAGAGAAACCCCAAATAAAACAACCCAGTCCGGCCAAAGCCACAAGAACAAAAATATCTTGAGAGGTTTGCCAGTAAATCCAGACGGCTGCCAGAGAAACTATCAGTAGCAAAATGTAAGCTGATGGCATAGTCGTCTTCTCCCAAGGTTTTGGCAAACAGTCAGGATAGATTCCTGACGATGTGCTTAAATTAAAACTTAAACCTGAAGAACTTATGAAGATAAGTAAGTTGTTACAAAAAAAAATATAATTCTGCCCGATTATATTCAGCATAAAAACCGAGCAGAAATAATTTGTTTTTTTGGTTAGAGATTTCACAGATTTTAAGGCGCACAATCGACCTATGCTTCCTGCCAGCCCAGAGCTTCAGCCACCTGAGCAGCCAAAGCCATCGGTTCAAAAGGCTTAGCAATCACACTCACTACCCCCAAATCTGCGAACATCCGCCTGTCGCTAGCGAGAGCCTTAGCCGTCAATAAAATTACCGGAATGTGCTGGGTAGCATGATTAGCTTGTAACTGTTTAAAAGTAGTAGGCCCGTCTTGGTCGGGCATCATCACGTCGAGGAGAATAGCATCAGGCTGTTCGGCAAGAGCCTTAGCCATACCCTCGCGACCAGAACTTGCGGTCAGGACTTCCCAGCCCCCCACCACCTCAAGACTGACTTGAGCCACTTCCCGAATATCTTCCGCATCGTCAATAACCAAGATGCGTTTGGCAGTCAAAATTAACATCTTTTTTAAGAATCAGAACTGATCACAGACTAGAGGCGAAATGTGAATGTTTTGTAAAGCAAACTTTTTTACCGATCGGACTTTACAGTAAAGCTGCAAAACTGTACAGAAGAATGAAGTTCGGCAACGAGCAATGTACGGGATGTAACGGATGGAAGGAAGAAGGAAATCTTTCCTTCTTCCTCGCGATAGAAGCTATCTAGCGCAAGGGTTTCAGCAATTAAGAACGTCCTAACCGCCTTGGCCGTTGCTATACAACGGAGTCCCCAAAAATCCGCTGTTCGATCGACAATCGCGATTTTGCCCGTCCCTGCCTGTATAATCCGTCTTTGCCAAAAATGACTGGCCCGGACGCACTTCAGACGCCTCGAAAGCTGGTTTTTTAGCGTTTCTGCTGCCTGCAACCCAGTCTTTTGGTAAAAAAGCCTGGTTTCTGCATCCAGGATGGTATGAAAATTTTTGCATTAATATTTTTTCATTAGTCATGGCTAATGCAATTTACCTAATGGGGAATATCATCTCCCTCCCCCATAACTGGCAGACGTAAGAAAAAAGTGCTGCCCTCCCCCAAAATGCTCTCCACCCAAATCCGGCCCCCGTGCTGCTGCACGATACTGCGACAAATAGCCAGCCCCAAACCAGTACCTCCTTTTTGGCGACAATCAGAAGCATCAACCTGTTGAAAGCGCTCAAAGACCATCTCTAGCTTGTCCGCCGGAATGCCGCGTCCTTGGTCTTTAACCGCAATCAGGATTTCCGAACTCACGGGTAAGTGCGGATTGGTGGCAGTCTCGGGAGACAACAAACAAGGAGACGACACTGACTTCAACTCAGCTTTTTCTGCCAAATCCGGATGCTCGATCGACTCACCGCTCAGCCAAATCGTAGCACCTGCGGGCGAAAATTTTATAGCATTGCTGAGCAAATTTGTCAATGCCTGAATTAGCCGATCGGGAACAGCGAGCAATTGCGCCCTCACAGGTCTCACAGACAGAGTAACTCCTGCCTGCTGGGCCATTCCCTGCATCTCGTCAGCCGCCTGCAACATCAGATCCGCGACATTGCAAGTTTGTTTGATGGCAGTGCTGTAATTAGAATCCATGCGCTCTAAATCCAGGATGTCGTTGATCAAGCGCACTAACCGGTCAGTATTAGCTATCGCAATCTCCAGCATCCGCTTGGCTTTCTGGGGGTGAGCCTCAAGCAGGCCGCTGTTGAGGAGACCGAGTGCCCCGTGAATCGAAGTCATGGGCGTCCGCAGTTCGTGGCTGATAACAGATATGAATTCATCTTTCATGTGCTCGACCGCAAGCTGATCGGTGATATCTTTAAAAGTCACCACAGCGCCAATAATTTCGCCTTGTTCTCGCATCGGAGCGACAACGTACTCAACTGGAAAACTGCTGCCGTCTTGCCGACAAAAAACCTCATCCGTGACACGCCGAACCTCTCCGTCTCTCAAGGTGTCTAAAATTTGAGAACATACTGGGTTCGAGAGTTTTCCCGTGGTTGGTGTGGCGCCCTCGGGGGCAAGTTGAGAGCCGGAATTGATATCTGTTGCAGGTGACATTTGCTCGTTAGCGCAGCCCTCGAAGAGGATCGCCTTCGAGCATTCTGCCTGCGAACGGTGTAAGCTTTCAGACAAAGGTCGATCGATCCATTGCTTCGATTCGCAACCAGCCATTCTCACCGCCGCCGGATTGACAAAAGTTACTTTTCCCTGTTTGTCCAACCCGCAAATTCCTTCTGCTGCGGAGAACAAAATCATTTCTGTTTGGTGGCGGAGTTGTTCGAGAGCTTTTTGAACTCGCTTGCTATCGGTGATGTCGCGAGCGATAGTTGAAATGCCCGTTACTGCTCCTGTGGCGTCTTTAATCGGAGAAATCGTCAGAGACACATCTATCTGTTCGCCGTCTTTACGCAAGTGTACGGTTTCGTAATGGTCGATCGTAGTTCCAGCCCGAATATTTTCCAGAATTTGGGGGATTTCCTTGGGGCGTTCGGGAATTGCTAAAATCTCGATCGACTGTCCCTTGACTTCCTGCGCGCAGTAGCCGTAAATCTTCTCGGCTCCTGCATTCCAGCTCTGAATTGTCCCGGCGAGGGTTTTGCCCACGATGCCGTCGTCGGAAGACTCGACAATCGACGCCAAGCGCACGAGTTCATCTCTAGCTTGCTTGTATTCAGTAATGTCGCGGCCCAGTATCACGATACTTTTACGTCTGCCGTCGGCATGAAATACGGGTACTTTAATTACATCGTAGATTTTTACAGTACCGTTCGATCGGGGAACCACTTCTTCTCCCCTACAAAGAGTACCTTTTTCCCACGCTGCTCGATCGCTCACCTCGCAAGCCTGTAGAGCCTCCCCGTAAAAACTGCTGAGTTTTCCTAACTGAGTATCTGTGAGGCTCCGGTAGTTATCTGCTGATAGCTCAAACAATTCCAATATTGCTTGATTTGCCTCCTGCCACCTGCCCTCGCCATCTTTAAAGCAGACAATATCTGGCATGGCATTCATCAGCGATTCGAGATAGGAGTTTTCTTGGAGTGCAGCTTCTACCTCTCCCCGCTTGGCGATTTCCCGTTGCAAATTTTCGTTTGCCGTTTGCAGCGAGTCGATCAACAAACTTTCTGTAAAAGTGCGTTCTTTAATTACTTGTTGAAGTCTGTGGAGTTCTAACGATAGCTGCCTGCGAGCTAACAAATTTTCTACGCGCAAGTGCAGTTGGCTGGCATCTATGGGACTTACTATCAAATCATCAATTCTGCCTTCGAGTTGTTTGGAACTCAGCAAAAACTGCTGCTCGGAAAGAGTCGGCGTTTGGGAATTTATCAATAGCAAAAACGGTAAAAAACTAGGCTCCACCGCAGTTTTTAATGTTTCAACCATGTGCCCGATACGATCGAAGTTTGCCTCGTCGAGAATGCACAAGTCAAAAGCTATTTTTGGAAGAATAAATTCTGAGTTTGGTTCGGAAGTCCAATCGAGTAGCATCACCTCATGCTCAGTGTTGAGGTGTGCGATCTGCAAGGGTTGTTGGTAGCGATCGAGCGAGAGCAAAATGCGGCTCATTAGTTTGATGATTTCCCAATGACTAATGATTAGATGTCCAGTAAATTCACCCATTATTAGGTTTGTAGTGAGGACTTCAGTCCTCAAAAAACAGAGGACTGAATTCCTTACTACGAACCAATTTTCTAGCGCAGGTTTGTAATGAGGACTTTAGTCCTCAAAAAACAGAGGACTGAAGTCCTGACTACAAACCTATTTTATAGCAGGTTTGTAGTTAAGACTTCAGTCCTCAAAAAACAGAGGACTGAAGTCCTGACTACAAACCTATTTTATAGCGCTCGATCGACCGGACGCGATCGGACTAATGACTGATGACTAATGACGCCAGGACTCATGACTCATGACTCTTTAAGGCATTCCAATTCCAATCAAAGCATCTTCCGGCAGACAGCTAGAGTAGCGCTCCCCGGACGATAAAACCGCAATCAGCCTCATTTGCCAGTCTGGCATAATGTGCAAATCCGCCCAGGGCACTGCTATCTCCAAACATTTATCCAATCCCACTTGGGCCCGGCTGAGGCGGGGCTGCCACTCATCGCCCTCTCCTGCTTCGTGAAACCCAATCGATTTCGTCAGCAAATTAATCTCTAACTGATGGTGGAAGCGATAGTTGATGGGTGCTTCATCGGGCAAACCTGACAGCGGAATCAAGCTGTTGTGCATCGTGCGATCGGGATAAAACCAGAACAAGTTTAACTCCGGCGGGCAATCAATGCCCGGCCGCACCCCAGCATTGAAGTCGGCGCGAAGGTAAAAATTCAAGTGATCTACGCCGTACCAAAGCCGCTGAATTGCCGCACTCCGGTGCATCGTACCCCTTGCTCCCCCAACTTCAATCCGGCCGGCTTTGTCCCAATCCTGTTCGTTGCCGATACCGTCGATAATCGGGTGAATAAAGCTCAGCGGTTGGTGGTCGCCTTGAACCTCGTGTGCCTCTACTTGTCGCAGCACTTCCGGGGGTACAGGCTCGCCGAGAGCTTCGTAGATTGCTGCTACGTGTTCGCGGAATAGCCGATCGAACATAGCATCTTGATTCGACGTGTGGCCTTCGCCAAACCACCAGAACCAGTCGGAACCTTCCGCCGCATAAAGCGCTTCCCAAGCTTCGGGATTGCTTTCTTCCGTGGCCTCTGGATGGTTTGCCAATACTTGTCTCGCCGCCCCTAACAAATCCCAAGCGCGATTTTTGGCAGGATCTCCGATCCAAGTTGTCAGGGAACCGTCTACCCAGGAACCGGTATGCAGTTGGGCGGCGGGTATTGTTTCGGTGGCGGGGAATTTGTCGAGAAATTCCGACACTGTGACTAATTGGATATCGGGATTGTCGCTGAGAGTTTGATAGAGTGATTCTAAGAACGGTTTGCCATCTTGAGGATAGAATTCCCAGCAATTTTCGCCGTCTAGGGCGATCGTCACCAACCACGGATTTTCTAAAGATGTGTGGCCGTCGGGTTGTCGGTGTTTGAGAGTTCTGCCGATCGCCTCCAAGTGTCCCACCAAATCCGACGCTGCCTTCTTCGGTTCCATCGAACCGTAGGTAAAACCAATCAAATCAGACAACCTGTGGTCTCTAAATACGATCGCCAAATCGCCATCAGGAGTTTCTAAACGATAAGGGCGATATAACAATTCTGGTTCGCAAACATTCCCCGCCCCATCGCGGTGAAAAAAGTGTTTAATTGTCCACCCCAATACCGCCTCATCCGAGACAATCCATTTAAACCCTTGTTTAGCAATGTAGGGCAAAATTTCCGGGCTAACTGCCTGTTCCGACGGCCACAAACCCCGCGGTTTACAATCAAATCTGTCTTGATACATATCCCAAGATTTTCTCAAATGTCTCGGAATATCTTCAGCCCACTGGAACCTATGTTCTGGCAGAGTCATGTTAGGAATCGCTATGCGGCCGCCATTTGTGTCAGCAAGCAGCGGCAAAATCGGGTGAGTGTAGGGGGTTGTGGACACTTCCAACTGTCCCTCAGCTTGCATTTTACGGTGCTGGGGAATGATTCTGGCGAGAATTTCTTTTTGTTTTGAATAGATCTTTTTGCGATCGGCCAGATTGAAATTTTGTCCTTGTTTCAGCCACCCTGCAATCTCGGGGTCATCCCAAAACAGCGGATCGATCCAAGCTAAATTGTGCCACGCCAGCAAGTCACCAAAATCCTGCACTTTCCAGTTTGCCAAGCACCATTGAATCCCTTTTTCCTGCCGCTGAGTGTAGAGTTGAGCGTACCGGGGATGCGGCTGAATCAGGGTATGGTAGTTGGCATCAAAGAAGTGTTCTAAAATGAACTCTTGTTCAGCGATGTTTAAAGTTTCTGCTGGCTTGAGAGTTACCGCCAAGTAAGGGTCTAATGCTTTGTCGGCGATGCAGTCTTCTATCTGCAAAATTAAGGACGGAACCAGGTTTACAGTTTGATGCAGCTTGGGATATTTTGCCAGAATTAGGACTAAATCCAAGTAATCTTTGACTCCGTGCAAGCGCACCCAAGGCAGTCGATACTCGGATGCTCCGGCGCTAGTGAACGATCTTGATTTGTAGAGGGGTTGGTGTTGGTGCCAAATGAAGGCTACGTAAAGTGGATGAGACATTGATTTTGGTAATGGGTAATGGGTAATGGGTAATTATAATTTGTAATTGGTATTTTGTAATTGGTATTTTGTAATTGGTATTTTGTAATTTTGTCAGGAATGCTTAACTTCTATCTTTAGGGTGATGAACAGCGCAGATTGTCCCTATTAAGTAGCGCTTCCAACTTCTCAATTGCAGGTTGATGCTGCACACATTACTACCATCGAGTAGCACATAAAACTACTTTTTGTATCTAGGGCTTTTATTCAATTGATATTTGACCGCTTGAGGGCGACCTTTAACTCGAAGGAAGAGGATTGGATTCAGTTGACAGTTGACAGCAGCCTCTATCTAGAAGGAAGATGATTGGAGTAATGAATCGTCTTGTTTTAATTTCTCCTTAAAATGGACAGGCTTTCAACCAATTCTTTCTGGTAATAGCGGTAAAAGCTTTAATAGCCAGTCAACTAGAATTATCTTCATTTCCGTACAGTCATGAATTAACACTCAGGCTGGTAAATTCTGGATTAAAATCACCTGTCGCTATATAAGGAATTGAAAAAAGGTAACAGTCAACCGTTAACAGTCAACTGTCAACTGTCAACTGTCAACTGTCAACTGACTAATTACATTACCTGTTCGACTTCAGAAATTTCAGGGATTGCTTCGCGCAGGCGGCGTTCAATGCCCATTCTCAGAGTCATTGTGGAACTCGGACAAGAGCCGCAAGCTCCTTGCAGTCTCAGGTGTACTACTGGGCCGTCGATTTCTACCAGTTCGACGTTGCCACCATCTGATATCAGGTAGGGGCGCATTTCATCGAGAACTGTTTCGACGTTATCTCTGGTTAGTGCTAGTGTTGTCATATTTTGCCTCAAAAATTATTCGTACAATTGACTTAGTTCGATCGTACCGTTACTTGCCGTTAAATGAAGTTGAGTCCGAGACACTAATCGCAAAACCCGCTTGCTCCAACAAAACGGATTTTGCAATTAATCCTTCCCAGAATGACTGCAACTGTAGGAGAGATTCCCCCACCTGGGTTGTCATCCATCGTTGCCAAGTCTTTAATCTTCAACGCGCAACTCGAAAAGGGTATAACCCTAGACTACTGCTGGTTCTAGCAGTTTGACGTTGGAGTAGTTAAACTCGGTTGTTGTCAGTTGACCTTTTTCTTTCGATCGCACTACTTGCTTGGTCATGACATAATAGTCGCCTATCTTGTCAAAGGTATCTTCAAATTCCAGTTCTCTGGTGATTTCGTTGGTTTCGGGGTTGCGAAAAACGGCATCGTAATGACTAGCCAAAGAACCTTCGGGTGTCTCTAAGCTTTTGTGCGTGTCAATGACGAAAGCCATGCGACCCATCACCCGGCTGACTTGACAAATTGACAGACCTCGGATTTTATAATTCGAGCCCATTGAGTCGCCTTGCACTAAAATATCCACAGCGTCGGTACTGTCCTTCTCGCCGAGGGTGAAGCTGTTTTTGCCGTGGGATTTTTCAAATGTCGATCGCTTCCGGTGAGTCACAATATCGCGCATTTGAGTGTAAACGCTCTGCTTTACTTCCTCATCGGCAATGCCACTGACTTCCACTGTCATGTCTGGTTTAATGGAAACATGACCCGTATATACTTCGTCGCCTTGCTTGAGTTCAATATCGGCGCTGTAACCGGGAAAGTTGGCATCCCAGGTGTAACGGTGTTCGTAAGCAGCGCGAAACAAATCGCGAGCGTTGGCTGGCTCTGTCATAAATCTCTCTTTCTATTTACACCCATCTAGTTTAGCGTAACCGCTCCTGTGCCCTGCATTGACGGCAGGGGCGGGTTGCCGACTCTCGCAGGTTCCCGAATGGGGTGCTGTCGCTAGGCTATTAACTTTACCGCCACAAAAAATTACTTTCAGTCTCAGTTGCTATGATGTCAAAATAAAGTCACGCAATGACTGGTGATTAAGATCGCGATCGATCGCCATACATCACTCTTAGTTATGGGTTATCTTAAAAAAAACTTCTGTCCGCTTTTTAGAGTTTTCACCTGTGGCAACTATTAGATTCCCTAATTAATAAAATGCTAGAAACAATTTACAAATACCTAGAAACGTTGCAGGAACAAGTTAAGCATTTACCACCTCCCCAACAGGCAATTTTAATAAAAACTGTGGAAACTCTGTCAACTTCTTTGCAAGAAATGGCAACCAGCCGCCAGTTTGAAAGTGCGACAAATAACGCGGCAAAGTTAGTTGAGGCGGAAAATTTAAATCGTCTTTTGGAACGCACTGTCGCCCAGCAAGCGGCGCAACTCAGAAAGCTACAGGAGCAGTTGAACGAAGAAATCAACCAGCACCGCCGGGATAATAAAGCATTAACTAAAAGCGAAGCCAAACTTCAGGCTGCGCTCCGTAATTCTCCAGATATAATTACTATTGTTGGCTCCGACGGGCGAGTCCGATATCACAGCGCAGCGCTAGAGAGAGTTTTGGGTTACAAGCCAGAAGAGAGAATTGGCAAGTTTCATGGCGAGTTGATCCATCCAGACGATTTGCTGAGTTGGAAGGCATATTTTGGCAAGTTGCTAGAATTTCCTGGAGTTGGGAAGCCGATCGAATATCGGAAACGCCACGCGGACGGTTCTTGGATCTACTTGGAGTCGATCGGCAATAGTTTGCTTCACGATTCTAGCGTACAGGGAATTCTGATTGCTTCCCGGGAAATTGAGGGACGCAAGCAAGCAGAAAGCGCACTCCTGGAGTCGCAACGGCACTACAAAATTATGTCACAAATTACTTCGGATTTTGCCTATTCTTTCAAGGCACTTCCCAACGGTAACTTTGTTTGTGAGTGGGTAACGGAAGCTTTGGCGCGCGTGAGCGGTCATCTTCCTGAAGAATTAACTGCCTCGGGCTGGTGGAGTTCAGATATCGTTCACCCTGATGATAGGGAAATGTTAATTAAACAATTAGAAGGCTGTACTTCTAGAGGTATGGGAGTCAATGAGTATCGAATTGTTAACAAAAATGGTGGTGTGCGCTGGGTGCGGGACTGCTGGCAAGCGGTGTGGGACAAAACTGAAGGGCGGGTTGTTCGTTTGTGGGGCGCTTGTCAGGAAATTACCGATCGCAAGCAAGTAGAATTGAAACTGCAACTCGTTAACAGAGTTTGGCAAGCCCAGATTGCATCGGCGCCGCTGGCGATTAACTGTACCGACAATGACGGCCGCACCCTTGTCTGGAACCGCGCCGCCGAAGAACTTTTTGGCTGGACTGCTGCTGAGGTTTTGGGTCAACCATTGCCGAATATTCCTGAAGGACAAAAGCAAGATTTTTACGCGCTGCTGAAATCTGCGGGTAATGGCAAACCGGAAAACGGTTTGGAAGTGTCTTTGCCCAAAAAAGACGGTAGTTCGATCGACCTTTGGCTGTTTGCCGCACCCGTACAAGATGTAGGCGGCGAGACAGTCGGCAGTATCAACATATTTTCTGACCTTTCAGAACGCAAGCGCATAGAAGATGAGCGCCAAAAACTAGCATCCCTGAAAAATATGGAAGAACCTTTTTGGGCCCGCTATGTCAGCCGCCCGCCAACCAAGAAAAAAGATGGGGATAACTAATTCCCTCAAGCATATAGCGGTTCTCAGAAAGATTCGCGGATGTTGTTGGGCTTGGGCCCTCTTGGTTTAAGCGGTTATATAAGCTGTCAGTCATACCTCATCTTTTTGAGAAAGGCTATAAGTTAAAAACACTAAAAGTCCGAAGCAGCAATCTTCTGCTGGCGATATCATCTCCGGTAAAATAGCCGTTGCAGATTTGTAGTAAGGAAGTCGGTATTCTGAGTTTTATTAGTACGGACTTCCTCACTACAAAGCTATTCGATCGATCCCACATAATATCATAATAAATACACCCTGATTCTACCTTTATTATTTGCTATGCTGTGTTAGACACAACCCTAATGACCTAAAAATAATTTAGTAACCAGCTATCGAAGTTCTTGAAAAAATCTATAGCAATCAGAGCGGATTGGCACAAGATAAAAACTTTTTTGTCTGGCTAGACTCCTTGTTGAACAAGGATTTAAATTTTTCTAGAACTAGCAAATAAATTAGTATTGCTATATTGCTATATAGATGCAAGTGTCACATTTTCCAGGCAGAAGACTTGTGTGCCCGATCAATATTCGAGTTTTTGAATGCGGGAATTGCATCTTTACTTGTTTAGAGATTTTTGCTGACTCCTCAAAGCATCTAACTCTACGTGAGCCTGACAAGCTTTACTTGACTGAATGGAATCTAAGACATTACCAATTACCTTGGAAAGATGGAGAGCCGAACGGTGAGCTTCTTGGATAAAAGCTCTTTCCTCTATTGGATCGTCGGCCATATCATCTACAGTTAGTTGTAGATAGCCGATGATGTGATTTAGTGGAGTTCGCAGCTCGTGGGATGCGGTTGACAAAAACTCTTTTTTAAACTGGGATAGTTCTTTTGTTCGCTGGCTGCGCTCTTGGTAGAGGGTGGCTAGGGCGATCGCACTTCCGACTTGATCCGCAACTTCTTCTGCGAATTCGATCTGGTCTTGAGTCCAAGGTCGATCGGCATTACCATCATTCCCTGACAATCCGCCCTCGCACCGGTGCAAGCTAATTATGCCATTAGGTTTATCTTGATAAGCGGTAGCGACCACTAGCAGCGAATGCCGTTCAAAAGGATCGTCGGCTCCTAACGATTCTACTACCACCGGTTTTAGGGTCTCTAGAGCTTGAGTAATATGAGGTGCTGACGTGAGCGAGATTTTCACTCCCAGCATTGGTAGAAATGGTTCTTGGCAGTATTCAGCAGCCACTGTGACTTGCTGGCTAGAACTTTGATAGGGACAAATGATGCAACGGCTGACACCTAATGTTTGTCCGAGAGAGTTAACTGTTTGTTGCCAAATGGTATCGAGATCCAAAGTTCGACGAATCTTTCTGCCAATTTGGAGCAAAAGTTTTTGCGATTGAGCTGATACTTGCTGATTCATAGCAACCCTCTTTCTACTAGACTGGCAAAAGTCTACCACTCCACCAACACAGCAGAAATTTACTTAATTTGCCAGACGCAAACTGTTCAAATAGAGGTTTGCGTAATTACACTTAAATGTTCCCACACTTAGTCAAAAAATACTATCTATTGCAAGGATCTTTACAATATCTTTACAATTCTCACATAAAACTAAGAACGTCAAGTTTTCTTAATATAACTTTACAATAGGGCTGTGGAAGTTAAATCAGTCCTATGGGTGGGCATTCAGTTTTGGTAAGGTTAGGGATTTTTGGGGGGGTTTATTCGCAGGTGTGAGCCGCGAAGAGACAGAGCGAGATGATCTGTTGTCCTACCCCCCCCAATGCCATTGATGCGAATTCTGCGTGGGTTCGGCAGCGGTGGGGCGATCGGTCTGAGTGGAAAACACCGAAGGAGGGAGATTGGTGGCGGACAAGGTAAAATTTGATACTGCGACGGGCAATATAACTGTGTTATTATGAAAACCACCAATTATCAATGATTTTTATGCGCGAATTTGTAATCAGGGATACACCGATCCCGACATAATCAACTGAGTGATATACAAATTTGTAAGTGGTAAGTGGTAATTGGTAAGTGGTAAGACAACTGGCGAGACACCCAAGTTGAGAACAGCTATAGCTATTTTTTAGGCTCTCCTGACTTTATGGTGTATAATGTAACAAACAATACATTTACTGTCATGGACTTTTATTTAGACTATATATTAGACTTGCCTGGAGTCAAGATT